>JAJYNF010000303.1 GCA_021786455.1 Acidobacteriota bacterium | reverse complement strand
GCGGTGGTGTTTTTGGGCAAGCCTTGCCGATGGAGGGCGTTTACGCCTTCTTTTTGGAGTCGGGATTTTTGGGATTGTTTCTTTTCGGCGAGGGACGCATTTCGCGGGCGGCGCACTGGTTGGCTGGGGTGGGTGTGGCGGCGGGTTCGCTGTTGTCGGGATATTTTATCGTCGCCGTGAACGCCTGGCTGCAGCACCCGGTAGGGTATCGGGTGGCGGCAGACGGGACGCTACAGTTGCAATCGTTCTGGGCGGTATTGCTGAACCCGTTCGCGGGATGGCAATACGCCCACGTCATCAACGGCGCCCTGCTCGCTGCGGCATACGTGATGGGAGCGGTGGGAGCGTTTTATCTGTTATGTGAGCGGCATCTGGAATTCGCGCGGCAGGCGGTAAGAGTGGCGGTTGTCGCGGGCGCGATTCTTTCCGTCACTCAACTGTTTCCCACCGGTGATTTGAACGGCGCCGACGTGGTGCGTTATCAACCCGTCAAGCTGGCAGCGATGGAGGGATTATTCAAGACAAAGAAGGGCGCGCCGCTCGCCATCCTGGGCATGCCGGACAGCTCGCGCCAGCGGTTGATTGACCCCATTTACGTGCCGGACACGCTCAGTTTTCTGGCCTATGGGAATTTCCACGCGACGGTCGAGGGCCTTACCGATTATCCTCACGACTTCTGGCCACCAGTGGCCCTCACTTATTACGCCTACCATATCATGGTGGGTTTGGGAACGATCTTCATCGCGCAAATGCTGCTGGGTCTTTTCTTGTTGTGGCGCCGCCGGCTTTTCAGCTCGCGATGGTTTCTGTGGACGATGATGGTGGCGCTGCCGTTTCCCTACATCGCTAACGAAGCGGGATGGATGGTGACGGAAGTGGGCCGTCAACCGTGGCTCGTCTATGGCCTGTTGAGAACGGCGCAAGGAACGTCACCCAACGTGGCGGGCGGCGAGGCGGTATTTACCCTCCTGGGCTTTTGCGGGATTTATGCATTATTGAGTTTGCTGTTTGTCTTTCTGGTCGGACGAGTGATTCATCAGGGACCGAAAGAAGGAGCGGCAGCTCCTTCGGCTATGTGAGGTTTTTGGGGGAGGGGTCCGAGCATGAACATCGTCTGGTTCTGGACGCTGGCCGTGATGCTGGCCGTCTATGCGGCGCTGGATGGATTTGATTTAGGCGTGGGGGCGGTCCATCTGTGGGTGGCGCGCGCCAACGAGGAGCGGCGCGTGCTCCTGAACGCCATCGGGCCGGTATGGAACGGCAACGAAGTCTGGCTGCTTGCGGCGGGCGGCATGATGGTGGTGGCCTTCCCGCGCGTCTATGCTTCCGGCTTTAGCGGGTTTTATCTCGCGCTGATGCTGGTCCTGTGGCTGTTGATATTACGCGGCGTCTCCATAGAATTCCGCCATCAGATTGACCATCCTCTATGGCGGGCGCTGTGGGACGCCGGTTTTTGGCTTGGAAGTTTTCTGCTGGCTTTCCTGCTTGGAGTCGCCTTGGGCAATGTCATTCAAGGGCTGCCCATCGGGCAAGATGGATACTTTGTTGGAACCTTCGCCCTGCTGTTGAATCCTTATTCTTTGCTGACAGGGCTGCTGAGCTTGGTGACGCTGGCCTGGCACGGGACGAATTACCTGCGGCTAAAAACGGAAGACGACTTGCTCAGCCGCGCGCGACAGTGGTCGCGATGGCTGTTTTGGGTCACGGCCGCCCTGGTAGTCGTCACAACGGCGGCGACTTTCAAGGCGCGCCCTGACGCAACGTCGAACTTCTCCGCTCATCCGTGGGCCATCCTCTTTCCCTTACTCGCTGCGGCGGGACTTTTGGGGGGCTTGGTCTTCGCCGGCGACCCGCGCGACCGACTGCCCTTTCGGATGTCCACGCTCGTCATCACAGCTTTGCTGGTGACGGCGGGAGTGACGATTTTCCCGGACTTGCTCACCTCGACGTTGAATCCCGCCTGGAGCTTGACCGTCTATAACGCGGCCTCCGCGCCGCGGGGCCTGCGCGACGCCTTCATCGCCAACGGTCTGGGCATGATCGGCGTGGTCCTTTACACGACGTATGCGCGCCGCGCCTTTCGCGGCAAGGCGCGCCTGGGCAGCCACGGGTATTGAGCCAAAGCGCGCCAGATTTGCGAGCTGTGAGGTGGCTACGATTGGGGAGGGTGCCCGGCTGCGGGTCGAGTCGCGGCGTGAGCGCCGGCGGGGCCGCGGAGGATGGATTCGACGCGCGGGAACAGCGCGAGAGCCTTCTGAACCTGGGGATCGCCCCGCATTTCCGCTTCGTTGCCAACCTTGAGGCCATAAACCAGATTGAGCAAGGCGGCGCGGATGCGGAGCTTGAGCCACGCCTGGTCACGAGACCAATAGGGCTCGGGAGCGCGGACGTCGTCGCTATGAAGATACTGCCGAAAATCATCGAGCACTTTGGCGTCCGGCTCGAAGGAGCGCGGAGGGCGGGCGTGTAGGGAGAGATAATGCGAGGCAAAGCGGGTGAAATATCCGCCCTCGCCGAGGAAGCTCATCCAAGGGTCGAACACCAGGCCGGGAATCGTCACATCCGGAGTGATGCCGCCGCCGCCGCGCAGGGGTCGGCCGTCGTCGGTGTAAAAACGGGAAGGCTGGCCGAGATCGAGAGAGCTTCGGGCGAGCGCCGTGCCGGGCAAGGGGCGCTGGATGGAGCGGCCGCTGGGGGTGAAATACTGCGCCGTGACGAGCGCCATGCCGGTGTGGTCGGGAAGCGGGAGGACGGATTGAACCAATCCTTTGCCAAACGTCGGCTCGCCGGCGATAACAGCTCGGTCGTGCTCTTCCAGGGCTGCCGAGAGGATCTCCGCGGCGCTGGCCGTGCCACCGTTCACCAGCACGACAATCGGAAAAGTAAACAGGGAAGGCGCCGGGAGGGTTCGTTCAATCTGCGGCTTGACAGAACGCCCACGGATGGTCAAGACGACCCGGCCCGGCTTCAGGAACAGGCTGGCGACGCGCACGGCGGATGCCACCAAGCCGCCGTGATTGTCGCGCAAGTCCAGCAGCAAGCCTTTTAATCGAGCGCCGCCCAGCTTCTCGATACCTTGGTAAACTTCAACGGGGGTTTGCTCCTCGAAGCCTGATATGTGAATGTAACCGATGTCCGCGCGAGCAAACTTGAAGTCCATGTCCACGGTCGGCAGAGCCACTTCCGCCGGCTCCAGCTCCACATCCTGCGCGACGTAATGGCCGGGATGAATCACGCCCAGCCGCACGGGATGCGACCGCGCTTGACGCAGCAACTGAATCATCGAGGGGAAGCTGAGCGTGTCGAGCCGATGGCCGTTAACTTCAACGATGCGGTCGCCCGGCCCCAGGCCCGCCCGCCAGGAGGGCGAGCCGCGCGCTGTTTCAAGCACCAGCACCTTGCCCGGCGTGACGTAAAGAATGGATCCGAAGCCGAGCGCCTCGCCACGGGTTTGCCGCTGCAGCATGGCAAATTGTTCGGGATCGAAGAAAGCCGAAAACGGGTCAAGCGTGGCCAGCATCCCGCGAATCCCGCCATCAAAAACGAGGTGGTCGGGATCAAGACGGTCCATGGCATGTTCTTGAATCAGGGCATACACGCGGGCGAACTTCACGCCCGCGTGCGCGACGGGGCCGAGCGGCGCGGGGTTCTGCGCCATCGAGGACGCCACGGCCGCGGACAGCAAGACCGTCAACTCAAACATTCGCAAAAGGGAACGTTCAGTCGCTTTCATCGCTTCACAATTCAGTATAGCGTAGATGCAATGGCGCGAGGGAAGCGGGCCGTGGACAAAAGCGCAAGAGGCGGTTGGCAGTCGCGGCGCGCAGGCGGCGCGGCAGGATTCCAGTTCAGATACGCACGGCCGGGCTGTGGTATTGTTGGGCGGGTCATTTTCCGCGCCGGATGGAGAAAGCTCCCGGTCAGTTGAAGGAGGTAGCGACGGTGAATTTGCAGGATGTAGCCGAAAGAGCGCAGGTTTCTATTGCGACGGTGTCGCGCGTGTTGAACAACGCGGGCCCGGTCAAGAAGTCCACCCGCGCGCGAGTGCTTCGGGTTGTGGCAGAACTGAATTACCACCCCAACCTCCATGCCCGGACGCTCGCGGGCGGCAAAAGCCGAACGCTGGGCGTGATTGTTTCGAATCTCGAAAACCCGTTTTTTCTGGACATTTTTCGCGCCATCGAATCCGACGCGCACCGGCATGGATACGAAGTCGTCGTGGCCAACACCGATTACCGGCCGCAGCAACTGCTCTCCAGCGTTCACCTGATGATGGGACGGCGCGTCGCGGGGTTGGCGGTGATCGTTTCCGAGATGGAGTCGGGCCTCATGCAGGAACTTATGCAATCGAACCTGCGCGTGGTTTTTTATGACGTGGGAAAGGCGGGAGGAAACATCTCGAACATTCGCACGAACTATCCGCGGGGCATTCAGAAAACGGTGGAATATCTCTATTCGCTCGGCCACCGGCGGATCGGCTTTGTCGGCCACCACGCGGCGCTCGACCCGCTTTGCGACCGCCAACGATCGTTTGTCGAAGCGATGAAGCGCTACGCAAATCAAGTCGAATATGGCGCAATCACGGACCGTGACGGCCCGGCGGGCGGGCAGCAAGCCACACGACAATTGCTGGACAGCGGGCTGCGGCCCACCGCCATCGTCGCCGTCAACGACTTTATGGCGCTGGGCGTACTCAAAGAACTGCGCGAAAGCAGCTTGCGGGTTCCACAGGACGTCTCCGTAACCGGCTACGACAACATCCAGCTTGCGGAATTTGCCGTGCCACCGCTTACGACCGTGAATATTCCGCGCGCGGACATCGGTCATCTGGCCTTCAAGGCGCTTGTGCCCCAGGCGGATGACGAACAAGAAATTCAGGGGCGCGAGTTCCGTATCAACCCGGAGCTGGTCATCCGTGAATCCACCGCCGTCGCGCCGCCTTCTTTTGACCCCTGCGAGCGAACAGGCTATTCTACATAGAACCGGGCGAAAGCGAAGGAGACGGAGAACTTTTTCCTGACGGTCGCCAGAGCATGCGCAGTCGCTTGGATATCCGGCATGCAAGCGTCCGATTCTACCGGCACGAGAGGAGAGATAATCCATGAACGGAAGTGCGCCGTCAAGCTGGGAAGAACGTCATCGCCAATGGCTGAGCTTTGTTCAGATGGAGCTTGAAACGCTTCGGCAGGGCCGGGAGATCGCCGTCGGGCCCTCGTCTCCCCAGTTGATTGCTCCACCGCCGGCCAAAACACCCTCTCGGCCCGCTACCATCATTGTGGCGTCGCCGCATCCCGACGATGAGGCCTTGATTGGGGCGCTGCCCTTGCGTTGGCGACTGGAAGACGGAAGCCGAGTGATCAACTGCGCCATCACGCTCGGCAGCGATCCCAGCCAGCAACCTCGCCGGCGCAGGGAGTTGGAGTCCTCATGCAACACGCTGGGATTCGAGCTCGTCGTGGCCGGCGGTGGCGGACTTGATGAAGTCAGCCTGCAAAGCCGAACCCTGCACCCGGAGACGTGGCAGGAAAAAGTTGAGATGTTGCGGCATGTTTTCGATCAGAATCCGCCCGAAGCGGTGTTCGCGCCGCATGCGGAAGACTCCAACACGGCTCACGTGGGCGCGCACTATCTTGTGTTGGACGCGCTCCCTGCGCCGGCGAGGTTGCTGGCTGGGATCGCTGCCTTGCTCATTGAGACGGAATTCTGGCACGAGCATTCGCGGCCGAACCTGATGATCGGAGTGTCGCCGGAAGTGCTGGCCATCCAAATCATGGCCACCGCGGAACACGGTGGTGAAGTCTCCCGCAACCCTTATCATCTGGGATTACCGGCGCGGATGATAGATAATGTACGGCGCGGCTCCGAGGTCGTGGGCGGCCAGGGCGCGGCGGCGCAACCCTTTCCGTTCGCCGAGCTTTACCGCGTCACGTTGATGGAGGGTCGAAGGCAGATTGAACCGCGTCCCGGAGGCTTGATTGTGCGGCCCGAAGGCCGATTGACCCTCCCTGAGCTTCGCACCAGGTTCCGGCCCGACTAGCCGCGACGTGACGCCTCCCGCCGCAAATCCAACTACGGAGGAAAGTTATGATGAGTACCATCCTACTTGCCAGCGTCCTGCTTCTCCCCTCGCCTTCGCCGGGCGCGCGTAGCGCTCCTCGTAACCACGCTTTCGCCGTTGAAACCGGCCGTCCGTTTGACGCCGCGCTGCCCCACGACTTTTACCTTGAAGGCAACGCCATCCCCACCGAAAAGCGGAACGCGGCGTTGCTCGTGACGCCTTCCGGCAAGCAATTGCTTTTCGCGCTTTTGGACACCAGCGGTTACAGTTCTGAGGTTCAGCAAAAATATATCGGCATGATCATTGCCGAAGGGCCGGTCATGATCGGCGGCGCTCGCATTCCCGTGGGAAGTTACGGATTCGGATTAAAGAAGGCCGGCGGCAAAACGTTTCTAGCCATCTACAATCAGGCGGGAACCCGAATGGGCTCCTGCCTCATGAAGATGGACTCGCGACTCCAGGCGCCTCGCCCACTGCAAGTGATTCTGGCCGGGGCCGCGGCGCGGCTGTACATCGGCAGGGATTGGGTCGAAGTTCGTTAGCCACTCACCGGCACGGCTCGTCGTGACGGCGCCGTCTTCGCGATTTATCGTGTCGTGTTTCAACGGGGCCTGCCCCCTCGCGTCATGCTCAATCTCCGCGCTGGAGACTGCGGGCAGGGCGAGACGGCCTGGCCGCGATAGGTTCGAAGCGGAGGGGGAGCCGAGAGAAGGATGAAACAGGAGAAGGCAACCCCACCAAGCCGGCCGCGGACCCGGGCCCCGATGGCCGCGCGACGGCGCGACTCGACCGCGCCTAGAAGATGCCTGGCCCTGCTGGCGGCTGTGTTGAGTCTCGCGGCTTGGCCCACCGCCGGGATGTCTAGGACCCCGCGTGGTGAACAAGTTCATGTGCTGAAGGTCTCCGGCATTGTAACCGAAATCACGGCCAACCGAATTACCCTCCAACCTACCAAGGGCGACGCGGTGACGGTAACGGCGTCGCGCGACTATACCGATGAGGTAGCTTTCGGCTCCCATGTGACGGTGAATTACGTCGTGCGGGGCCCAGTGAACGTGTTGCAATCGTTGACGCCGCCGCTTGAGACGCTGTTTGTCCCCGTTTACGAGATTCGGCAAGAAATTCATAGCGTGATTGTTTTGCCCCGCTCGCGGGTCGAAGGCTCAAACGCCTTCTTCACCGCCATGGAAAGCTATCTTCGCTCTCAGCGCCGCTGGGACGTGAAGCCGCGGGTGTTGGCGGAAGAGGCTTGGCGGTACGCAAGCCGCTCGCAATCCACGCTCAACTTGATTAACCCAACAACCGGCGCCGTGGATATATCGCGCTACTCGGCGAGCCGTGGCCATCTCATGCGCCAAATCGCCGCCACCACGCGAGTGGACGCTGTTCTGGACGCCCGGCTGGTGATTCACCCGGCGCTGCTCCATGCGCGCCGCCGCTTGGCCGTCTGGGATGGTGCCCGCGAATTCGCCGGTGATCGTCAGGGCCTGGATTTCGGACGGCTGGCGCTGTTTCCCATCAGAGCTCAGATTCCTGCCACGACCCTCGAAGTCAAGCTCTGGGATGTCCAGGGAAAACCGCTCTGGAGCCGTCGCCGAGGCTTTGCGGTGCTCTATGTCGAAGAAGGGCTTCTGGACAAACTCCGACCGCGGCCGCTGGCGGAGGCTTTGGAAAACAAAGCTGAGGTGGACCAGTGGTTCAGCTCGTTCTTTCGGCCGTTATTTGCCTCGCCGGAACCTGCCTCACGTCACGCCCCTCGCCGTTGAGCAGCGCATACCTCACTGCACGTTCAAGCTCACCGTGATCGAGTGAGTGAGTGAACCTGACGTTCCGGTCACGGCCAGCGTGTAGGTGCCCGCCGGAGTGCCGCCGCTTGACACGGGCAGCGCGGGCGCCGGGCCGCCTCCGCACGAAGCCCACAGCATCACCCCCAGCAGGGCTAGCCCCAGAGCCCATCGCGACGGCAACTTCCGACGTCCCCGGATCAGGGTCATCGTTGCCAGAGCCGCCAAGCAGCCGGCCAGCGTCAGCCAGAGCGTTGCCGGTGGCCAGAGGGGGGCATTCGGCGCGAGCGGCGGCGCAGCCGACGGCGCCGTCGTCGTCACCTGGAGCGTGGCAGACGCATACCCGCTCCCGGTCAGCGTCACCGAACTCGGCGTCACCGTGCACGTGGAATTCGTGGGCGCGCCGCTGCAAGACAGGCTTGCGGTCCCTGTCAATCCGCCTTCCGGCGCGACGGACAGCAGATAATTGGCTCCTCCGCCGGGCACCACCGTCTCCGACGTCGTAAAGCTCGACACGCTGAAGTTTTGGCCCGTGCCCGAAAGCGGAACCGTCTGCGGGCTGCTCGATGCGCTGTCGGTCAGCGTGACCGCGCCCGATAAGTTGCCCGCTACCGTCGGCGTGAATGTCACGCTGATGGCGCATGAGCCCGTCGCGGCCAACAGCGGCGGGCAGTTGTTGGTCTGGGCAAAATCGCCCGAAGCCGCGATGCCCTTGATCGTCAGCGTCTGATTGCCGTTGTTCTGGAGCGTGATCGTCTTGGCCGCGCTGGTCTGGCCCATCACCACCCCGCCAAAATTCAGGCTCGCGGGCGAAAGGTTCGGCTGGGCTGCCGTCGTCCCTGTGCCGCTGAGCGCGACGATCTGGATGCCGGCGCCGTCCGAGATCACCACCGTGCCGGTCTCGGTGCCACTGGCCATCGGCGTAAACGTGACGGCAATCGTGCAGGTGCTCGAAGAATTCACCACTGAGGACGCGGAGCAAGTCGTTCCTGCGGCCTCCAGCGCAAAATCACCGCTCATCGAGAGGCTGGTAATCGTCAAGCTGCTCGTGCCGGTATTGGTCAGCGTGACCGATTGCGCCCCGCTCGTTTGGCCCACCACCGTCGAGCCAAACGTCAGCGAAGAAGGCGTGAGCGATACCCCGGGCGCTGTTCCCGTCCCACTCAAGGCAATCGTCTGCACACTGCCTGAAGCGTTGTCGCTAATCGTCACTGAACCTGTGCGCGTGCCCGTGGTCGTCGGCGTGAACGTGACGGCAATCGTGCAGGTGCTCGAAGAATTCACCACTGAGGACGCGGAGCAGGTCGAGCTAGAGTCAAGCGCAAAATCACCGCTCACCGAAAGGCTCGTAATGGTGAGCGAACTCGTTCCCGTGTTGGTCAGCGTCACCGATTGCGTGCCACTCGTCGTCCCCACCACCGTCGAGCCAAACGTCAGCGAGGAAGGCGTGAGTGACACTCCAGGCGCTGTGCCCGTCCCACTCAAGGCAATCGTCTGCGTTCCAGCGTTGTCGCTGATCGTCACCGTCCCGTTGCGCGTTCCGGTGGTTGTCGGCGTGAACGTCACGGCTATCACGCAGGTGCTTGAAGAGCTCACCGCCGAGGACGCGGAGCAGGTCGAGCTAGAGTCAAGCGCAAAATCACCGCTCACCGAAAGGCTCGTAATGGTGAGCGAACTCGTTCCCGTGTTGGTCAGCGTGACCGATTGCGCGCCGCTCGTCTGACCCACGACCGTCGAGCCAAACGTCAGCGAAGAAGGCGTGAGTGACACCCCAGGCGCCGTCCCCGTGCCACTGAGCGCAATGCTTTGTGTGCCACCCGAAGCGTTGTCGGTAATCGTTACCGTACCGTTGCGCGTTCCGGTCGTAGTGGGCGTAAAGGTCACCGCAATCGTGCAACTGCCGCCAGACGTCACCACAGAGGACGCAGAGGCCACGGAGCAGGTCGAGCTTGAGTCAAAGGCAAAATCGCCGCTGACGGCGAAGCTCGAGACCGTGAGATCGCTACTCCCTGTGTTCTTCAGCGTGACCGATTGCGCGCCGCTCGTCTGACCCACGACCGTCGAGCCAAACGTCAGCGAAGAAGGCGTGAGCGATACTCCAGGGGCCGTTCCCGTGCCACTCAGCGCCACATTGAGCGTCCCTGCCGTCGCGGTGTTGACGGCGAGCGTGCCCGTTTGGCTTCCCGTCGCGGTGGGCGTAAAGTTCACCGCAATCACGCAGGTGTTGCCGGTCGTGGCCGGAAGCGCCGTCGCGGTCGAGCAGGTGGTTCCCGTCGGGTCAATCGAAAACTCGGCGCTCGCCGAAATGCTCGCAAAGCTGAGCGACGACGTTCCCGTGTTGGTCACCGTCACGCTCTGGTCGGCGCTGGTGGTTCCGACCACCTGGCTGCCAAACACCAGCGTGCTGACCGACGCGGCGACCGCCGGCGCCACGCCTGTCCCGCTCAAGCTGACCGATTGCGGACTGCCCGTCGCGTTGTCGTCCAAAACCAGCGCGCCCGTGAGCGTGCCGGCCACCGTCGGCGCGAACTTCACCGCAATCACGCACGTGTTGCCCGTGGTGGGCGGCACAGCGGTCGAAGTCGAGCAGGTGGTATTGGTCGTGTCCAGAGCAAAATTGCTGCTGATGTTGATCCCGCTGAACACCAGATTGGCCGCGCCCGTGTTGGTCACCGTCACCGTCAGATCGGATGACGTGGCGCCCACCAGCACTGAGCCGAAGCTCAGGCTGGTGGGTGATAGCGTCAGCGTCGTGCCCGAGCCGGTCCCGGAAAGCGCCGCTGTCTGCGTCTGCCCGGACGTGCCGCCGGAATTGTCCGTCACGGTCAACGTGGCCGATTCCGCAGAACTCACCGAGGGGGTGAACGTCACGCTGATCGCGCAATTCGAGCTTGCCGCGAGCGAGCCGTCGCAACTGTTGACCTCACTGAAGTCCGCCGCGTTGGTTCCGCTGATGGCGATGCTTGCGATGGTCAGCGCGCCCGTGCCGGAATTCGACAACGTAAACGCCTTGGCCGCCGTCGCCACGCCCACCGTCTGGGTTCCAAAGTTCCAGCTTGTTGGCGAAAGCGAAGCCGTGCCCGCAGGCTGGGTGATGGTGCCGTTGATGGTCAGACCGTCCGAGGTGATGAGCGTCGCGCCCGCCTGGAGCGTCACGTTGCCGTTGATCGTGCCCGTGCCGCCCAACGTCGCGCCGGAAGCTACCGTGACCATGGGCGTGGTGGAAGTGATCGTCGCGCCCGAATAAAGCGTGCCGTCCACATCCAGAGTTCCGGAACTGACCGTGGTCGCGCCAGTGTAAGTGTCATTGCCTTCGAGCACCAATTTGCCCGCGCCGGACATGGCGAGCGCGCCCGTGCCCGTTCCGCCCGAACCGCTCTGGTCGGCAATCGTGTCGGAAACGGTTTCGGTTGTGCCCGAAGCGGGCGCAAAGGTGATCGTGCAGTTGCCTTGAATGAAGATGCCGCTGCCAAAGGCTGATCCCGAGCCCGCGCCCGAGCCGCCGGCCAGGCCCGGATTGACCGAGTTGCCGCCGAGAGCCAGCGTGCCCTGGAAGGTCAATGTGCCGCAGCCCTGGACGAAGACCGCGCCGCCCGCGCCCAAGCCGCCTCCGCCGGGGCCGGGGGTCGTGCCGCTCGTGCCGCTCGCGCCCGCGCCGCCGCCAAACCCGCCCGCGCCGCCCACGGAGGAGGTGCCGCCGCCGGCCCCGCCGCCCCCGCCGCCAAACCCGCCCAGCCCAGCCGTTTCGCCGCCTTCTGCGCCGCCGCCACCGCCACCAAAGCCGCCCAGGCCCCCGGTCACTCCATTGCCGCCGCCGCCTCCGCCGCCAAAGCCGCCCAAGCCGCCAGCCAGATTAGTCCCGCTACCTCCGCCTACGCCACCGCCGCCGCCCTGGCATCCGTTGCTGCCGCCACCACCCCCGCCGTCAGGCCCGCCGGTGCCCGCGGGGCCGCAGCCCGAATCTCCCGCCCCGCCCGATGCCGCGCCGGTGGCAATGCCCGCCAGACCGTTCGTGGCGCTGGTATTTCCGCCGTTCGCCCCGACTCCCAAGCCGCCACCGCCACCCGCGCCGGCGCTGCTGCCGTTGCCGCCGCCCGCGCCGCCCATTCCGCCGCCGCCGGCACCAACCCCGGCGACGGCCCCTGTCCCGCCCGCCCCGCCCGTGGCGCTGTTGCTTGAAAAGCTGTCATTCGAGAGCGTGACCGTGGCCTGATTGGCCACAAAAATCGCTCCGCCAAACCCTGCGCCGCCGCCGCCACCTCCGAGCGCGCCCCCACCGCCCGCGCCGCCCTGCGCCTTGCAGTTCTGGAAGGTCAGGTTTTCGATGGTCACCGTCACCGGCGCTTGCGTGGCCGTGCCCGCCGTCCACGCCCCGATGAAGAAGCAGCGATACGTGCTCCCGCCGTCAATCGAGAACCCCGCCCCATTGATCGTCACCGTCGTGTTCGGCAAAAACGCCGGCGTGTCCGCGGTCAGCGCGATGTTGTTCAGGAAAGTAATCGAGGCCGCGCCACCGGTGATGGCGCTGTCGAGCCCGGAGCCGCTTGAGACACTCGCGCTGAACGTGCCGCTGTTCGTGATGGTCCCCGTGATGGTTCCGTTGTTAATCAGCGTTCCGCCGGAGTTCACCGTGACGTTGCCGGTGACCGTCGCGCCCGAATCCACCTGCAAGGTCGCGCCGCTCTGCACGGTGACATTGCTCTTGATCGAGCCGCAAATCTCGAGCGTGCCTGCCGTGACCGTGGTGGCGCCGGTATAGGTGTTCGCGCCGCAAAGCTTGAGCGTGCCCGCGCCGGACATGGTGAGGGAGCCCTGGTTCGTGTCCGTCGAGACCGAGCCGTGCTCGTCGGCAATCACGCCGGAGACGGTTTGGGTCTGGCCCGAAGCGGGCGAGAAGGTGATGGTGGTGTTGCCCTGGATGAAGACGCCGCTGCCGAAGGCCGAGCCTGCCGTCGCGCCCGTGCCGCCCGCCGCGCCCGCCGTGACCGCGTCGCCGCTCTCAGAAAGCGTTCCGCCGAAGGTGAGCGAGCCGCCAGCCTGAACAAAGACCGCGCCGCCCGCGCCCAGGCCGCCGCCCCCGGGGCCCGGAGTCGTGTTGTTGGCGTTGCCGGAGAAGCCCGCGCCGCCGCCAAAGCCGCCCGCGGCGCCCAGGGACGAGCTGCTACCGCCGGCCCCACCGCCGCCGCCGCCAAAGCCGCCCAGCCCAGCCGTGTCGCCGAATGCGCCGCCGCCGCCGCCGCCAAAGCCGCCCAGCCCAGCCGTGTCGCCGAATGCGCCGCCGCCGCCGCCGCCAAAGCCGCCCAGGCCCCCGGTCACTCCATTGCCGCCGCCGCCTCCGCCGCCGCCGCC
>JAJYNF010000340.1 GCA_021786455.1 Acidobacteriota bacterium | reverse complement strand
CCATAATCGCGACGACGCCTTCCCCATCGGCGCTTTGCGCCGCAACTCAATCTATCCGTGAGAAATGCAGGCTAAGCACTCTTGAAGAAAGCGTCATCCTACTCCGTTCGCGGGGTCAAAAGACCGCTTGGATTTCACCTTTTCAATTCAATTTGGAGTCAACCGGAGTATCGAAAAAGCGGGCGAAAAGAGATCGGCCTTGTTATAACAGTTGAAGCGTGTTCGCCGAAGACGCCCCGGTGATCTGTAGCCCAAGCTCATCGCCTCCCGGATCAATCGGTGACCTCAGGAGATGATGAGCTCCCCGCGGATGGAGTGCGCGAATGAATCCAATTGGGCAATCGGGCAGAGGGCAATTTGGGCCTCCTGCAGGATGTGCCGCGTTGACCGTGTGGCCTCGTCGGGTGTCTCGGTCGGGTCTTCCACCACGGCGGTCAGCTCTGCCGGTTCACGGCGGCGAACGTGCTCCATGGTATAGGCGAGGACCTTGGCAAGCGCCGTATCGCGGCGCTGCGAGAGGGCGTGAACAAATTTAACGTGGCCGTTTGGTCGCCCCTCGACCTGAAGCGGCCGGTAACCGAAGTCAAAGGCGAACGGATCCCCCTGATGGGTCCAAGGGGCAGCCGGGATGCGCTTTTCCAGATGCTCCCACACGCCGGCACGCACTAGCGCCGCAGTGAGGCGTTGCTTGATGCGCAAGCGGGTGTCCAGGGCTAGCGGACCCTTTAGACGCGGCCCCACGTAACGCTCAAAAAGCGTCTGAATTTCCGATTGCGGATCGTGTAACAAGCAAGGGCGTGCCTCGCCCAGTTGGATCATGTTGGAAAACGATTGCTCCATGAAGCGCAGGTACCCGGCCAGGTCGCCCTCATGCTCGTCAATCTGCTGTTCGAAATCCTGCTGCAGTTCGCGCAAAAAATCGAGGTCCGCCTGCGGGTGGAAGCGACGAACGTGGCGGAAATCGTCGGTAAAAAGGCAACCGAGGAATTTTTCGTCCGGGCTGTGCAGGAGCAGGCCGATATTCAAGAATTCCCCACGGACGAGATCGGGCACGTACCGGACGACGCGCAGGGAACACGCTTTAAGCTTTGATTTCGCTTCCTCTGCCACGTTAAATGACTTCTCCGATGGCCGCCCCTTGGGGACGGTCTCACTCCCAGTTCGGAAACGGACGCAACGATGAATTCTTGGCGTCAATGATGAGTTGTCGGAGGCGCCGCCGACGCTCGTACAACCGCTCAATGAGCCGCATCAGCGAGCCCGTCTCCTGCCCGCACCACTCGGGGGGAATCTCCCGCACGCAATTTTCCAGGTCCCCGGGTGTCAGGTTTTCTATTCTTGGGAGATACGGCTCAAAGGATCGTAGTCCGCGCACGCCCTCATAGACCAGCCGGCGCGGGTAGAGGCTGCGAACCGGGCTATCGGGGAAATTCCACTCTCCGTCGTTAAAACAGAATCCATGGTCAATCAGAAAAGCAGCGTAAGTCGAGGCCTCCTGGTTGCTGCCGCGGTGGAAAACCAATTGGCGGCCGTCGCAGTTGCAAGTCCACTTGTCGAGCGCGAAGGCGCCCAGGAAGATTTCAGCCAGGTTTCGCACGCCGCGCAGCAGCCGGTCGGGCAAGAAATCCACCACCAGCGAATACTCCGACGCCTGCGGAAAGCGGGACCCGAAGTGGATGCCCGCGGCGCAAGGTGCGCTACGCTCTCCGAGCTGAAACCGCAGAGCATTGTTGGCGGCAAGAAGTTCAGGCCCTACGCTGACCAGCGCGCCATCCGGCACCGAAAGGCCAATCCGCCGTGCAAGACGGCCGGCCAGCCATTCGTTGGCCAGCACGCGGACGTGCTGCGGGTTGTTGCGGAATTTGACGACGTATAAGTGTCCGTCGTCACAACGCATCAAGAAAGGCTGTGAGGCCCCTCGCATGGGGCGCACAAATTCAGTCGCCACCACGCGGAGAGTGGGCGTTTCTGCCGCTAGGGAGGCGGACATCTCTGCGGCTCCCGCCGCGCTTGGTGGAGATGTTGGTTGGATCGGCACCTCAGCGCCCACCAGTTGCCCGAGTTAACCCGCCCGCCCTCGCCGCATGTCCCCGGGAGCCTTCAAACCCCTGCTCTCCGCATGAACGCCACGGGCCTCCGCTCGCCGCACCGAAATCAAACCGATACGGCCGGCCAAGTGGGCGAAGCGCCATGTGCATTCTAACGCCGGGGCTTTTTGCGCGCGCCTTTTTTGTCGGTAGCGCGCTTGGGTTTGCTGACTTTCTTGGCCTTTGCCGTTTTCTTGGGTCGGGGCTTAGGCTTGACCGCAGGCTTGGCCTTTTTCTTAACCTTCGCTCTTGCCGCCGGGCGAGCCTTTTGCAGCTGAGGGGCTGCCGTTGTAGCTTCTTCGGCAGTCGGAGCTGGAGGGGTTTGTTGAGGTTCGTAAGAAACCTGCTCCTCACTTTCCTCACTCTCTTCCTCCGCTTCCTCCTCCTGGTAATTCGACGAGAGCTCGTCGCCGTAATCTTCTAGCTCGTCGCCTGGTTCCTTCTCATCCTCGAAGATCATAATCTCCTCCTTCCTGATTGCCATGGAAGCCCGGTGGCCTGTCGGTTGCCCGATGTTACGAGCTCTACGCCATTGGCCACCACGGGTGGAGATGTACCCTACCGATGGCCTCCTGTCAAGGGGTCAGGCATTTGATTTGTAAGCAAAGAAAGAAGGGGCATCGGTTAAGATGGCACTGCGGCGCGACTGAACGAGTAAAGGATCGGACGCTGGAGCAAATGTGATACTGGATTTGGAGCGGAAGTCTTGTTGCAGGATCCGCGATGATTAAAATATAATCGCCACGGTCTCGGTGGATGATGGATGGCAATCAGGCCCGGGGGTGCAGGCGGTTTGGCGGCCTCGCTTCTGCGTGACATCAATGAAATCATACGGACGGGTTTGCTTCGCTTGGCGTTCGGGGCGGTTGGATATAGAATAGACAGGGATGGAAGAGCGTGATTTTTTCGATGAAAGGGAAGTCTCGAAGCCAGCCAACCTTTCTTGTTTTTTTTGCCATCAAACGGACACTTATCAAATTCGATGGGTCGAGCGGCGAAAAAAGAAGATGCTCACGGGTCGTGTGAATGAGCAAGATCGGCTACGGTTCCAGAAAGCCCGGTCCTACATGTTGCGGCGTGACGATTTTGCGCAATGTACCAACCCTCGATGCCGCAAGAGGTTTGAGATTTCCGGCGTTCAATCGGTCGCGTTTTTGTGAGGGTCAGCGACGCCCGTGGAGGTCTGAACGCGATCCGATGTGTGTGGCCATGCAAGGCGCCCGCGGGTGAGGCGGCGAATGCGCGCCCGAATGTTTCTGGTGACTCGCGGCAGGGGCATGGGAGGCGGGCTCACGAGCCCTACAACAAATTGAAAGACGGAGACTGAGGGTTCGTAGCGACCCACCCCAAGCCGCGGAAGGCGGGGCGTCCCTAAACGGTTGGCCTTCAGAAGTCCGTTGCTGAGCGGTGGAAGAAGATCCTTGTCAAAAAAAGCGGACTTTGCCAAGCTGCGGTAGTAACAAACGCACGCTTATAGTCCGAGGCTATATAGGGAGCACGTACATTTGCGTACAGGGATAAAACACGTGGGGAAAACATACAAGCTTCTAGCTGTAGTGGCGGCGTTGCTGTGGACATCGAAGCTGGCTTTGGCCCAAAGCTCTTCCCACAAAGCCAGCTCAGCTTCGAACGCGGCCTCCAGCCCGGTTGAGCAGACAGGTCCGACGGCATTTGCGCAGGCGGTGTATAGCCTCACCAATTCGGGAACGGTGTACAACGAGGGTGTGGGGGTGGGTTATAACTTCAGCCCGCACATGGGAGGGGACATCGGTTTGACCCTTTATACCGTCCAAAGTCCGTACTCGATTGTCAGTAATCGTGACTGGAGGTGGACGACGCTGCTCGGAGACCCGTTCCTCGACGTGCGTTACACGACGAAGCTTGCTGGCCTCGATTTCACCTCTGTTCTGACTGGGACCGTTCCTCTTGCGAGCGCCGAGCGGGTTTATTCGACGGGGAGATTCGGGGTAGATTGGTTCAATCACGTAGAGACCCATTACGATGGATTCACTCCCTTTGTGAATTTTGGAGCTGCCAACGGAACCGTGGACCGCTATATTCTGCCGCGGCCGTATGATATCGCCCGGCCTTATCAGACGCTGGGCTTTATTTCGGATTTTGAAGGGGGCGCGAGCTATACGATCATGGGGCATTATTCGCTGGGCGCCTCTGCCTACGCGCTGGTTCCTGCTGGCACGCAAAAGGTTTTCAGCCGGCTGGTTGCGCCGGACTCGACCGTCGCCGGAGATGCCAATCATCATCGGGTCTGGAACAACGTTTTTGAGGCGGTAGGCAATTCGAGCTTGACCCGCGATAACGGGTACTCCGGATGGCTGAATATCGCCCGGATCAAATACCTGAAGTATGTTGACGTGCAAATTGGTTATACGTATAGCGTCCACTACGCATTCGGCTCCGCATTCGTCATGTTGAGGTTCAACGGAACATCGCTCTTCAGAACCTTGACCGCGACGCAGTAGCGAAAAGAGTCAGGGGTGTTTACCGTAGCGGCGGGCCTTGTGTGCGAAGGCGGCCGATCGGTAGGAGCAAGGGAGAAAGCTTACGTTGAGAAAGAGAACCGGCAGTTGCCTGCTGGCAATCGTCCTTGCAGGGGTGGGAACAGCGGGAGCGCGGCGGCTAAATCGGAGCAAAGGTTTGCCTCCAATCGCAGCGCACCGCGTGAGCCGATTGAATCTCCGCTCCGCCGCGTTGCCGCTCGTCTTTGAGCCAAACCGTGGGCAGGCGGATAGGCGAGCAAGGTACTTGGCGCGAGGAGAAGGATTCACCCTTTTCCTGTGCCGAAAACACGCTTGGCTCAAGCTTGAGAAGCCGATGCTATCGTCTCCGCGGCCTCTGTCGCCACTGGACGACTCAGGCCATGCGATGCTCCGCTCCGCTGACGCCCAGAGCGCGGCGGCACATCGGCTTCTGCCTCTTCGCGCCGCCTCAATCGCTCGATTCGGGCGCTCCGCGCTGGCTGCCCATCAGCCTCAGCAGGCTGAAATGATAGGCCTCACACTGGTTGGCGCCAATTTTGCGACCCCTATTCGCGGCGAAGACCGTCAGCCTGGGTTTAGCAATTATTTTATTGGGAGCAACCCTCGGGATTGGCACACAAGGATCCCGCATTATGGAAAGGTGGTTTATCGCGGGGTCTATCCGGGAGTGGATTTGGTGTATCAGGGGCTTGAAGGGAAGCTCGAAACGGACTTTATTGTGCGGCCGGGAGGGGAGGCGAAGCGGATAAGCTGGGAGGTTGGTGGCGCAGAGGCGATGTGGCTAGACCACGGCGGGGGTTTAGTGGCGAGGACCAAGGGAGGGGAATTGAGGTTCCTACGGCCGTTGGCGTACCAAGGCCATCGGCGGGTGTCGGTGAGGTATCAGCTCGAGCGGCGGAATCGTGTGGTCAGGTTAGAGTTGGGGCGATATGATCGGAAACAAAAGTTAGTCATTGACCCGGTGCTGGACTATTCAACCTATCTGGGAGGGGCTGGCGGAGATGTTGGATACGGAATCGCCGTGGATTCTGCGGGCGACGCTTACGTGGCGGGAACCACAGGCTCACTGAATTTTCCTACGACGTCATCCAGCCAGGCCTATGCCGGCAATAACGACGCTTTCGTGACCAAGTTTAATTCTTCAGGGACAGGGCTTGTTTATTCCGATTATCTCGGCGGCGGCAGCCTGGACGCGGCCACGGGTATTGCCGTGGACTCTTCGGGGGACGCATATGTCGTCGGTTATACGTATTCGACCGATTTCCCAACCACTTCGGGGGCTTTTCAAGCGCAAAATGCTGGCGGAAGTGATGCCTTTGTCACCAAGTTGAGTCCGACAGGATCACTAGTTTACTCCACATACCTTGGTGGCAGCGGCACCCCAGCGACCTCCTCAAGCCCGGGTACCAGCGGAGACGACTTCGGAACCGCCATTGCTGTGGACTCTTCAGGCGATGCCTACGTCACCGGCCAAACTCAATCCGCCAACTTCCCCGTTCAATCTCCATTACAAGTTGGACTGGACGGACCCTCCGACGCGTTTGTTTCGGAACTCAACCCTAGCGGCAGCGCCTTATTGTTCTCAACCTACCTTGGCGGAGGGAGTGCCGACGAAGGGTTCGCCATCGCCGTGGACACGAGCGGCAATGTGTACGTGGCAGGCCAGACTTTTTCCGCCCATTTCCCGACTCAGAGCCCCCTGCAACCGTCGCTCGAAGGCACGGCGAATGGCTTTGTCACCGAGATTAATCCCAAAACCTCGAGCTTGGTGTTCTCAACTTATTTGGGCGGCAGTGGAATGGATAGCGCCAATTCACTTGCCTTGGATTCGGTCGGTAGTATCTATGTTGCGGGCAGCACGACCTCAAATAACTTCCCGGTGACGTCCGGCGCCTTTCAGACAACAAATCACGATCTGGCGGGCGATTCCGCTTTCATCGCCAAGCTGGCTCCTGGGGGAACTCAGCTAGTCTATTCGACGTACCTTGGAGGCAGCGGCGCTGATGAAGCCAATGGAATCACAGTTGATTCCTCGGGAGACGCTTACGTCACGGGGTTCACCGAATCGAGTGATTTCCCCCTGATGGATGCGCTCCAACGGGTGTTGGGTCTTTCCGGAGCAGGCACGTGTGGCTCGACGGTTTGCTCGGACGTCTTTGTTAGCAAGTTTGGCCCCTCCGGCGATCTGGTTTATTCGACGTACCTGGGAGGGAGCGGCGCAGACTCCGGCCAGTCCATTGCGGTGGATACGGCTGGGAATGCCTACGTTACCGGCAGCACGGAATCTGGAAATTTCCCGGTGATCGCCGGGGCTCCAGAATCGGTTTTTCAAGGGTCGAGCAGCATGAGCAACGCTTTCGTGGCCAAGATCGGCCCGCAGGACGCGCCTGCGACTGCGCTTAGTCCGGAAACGCTCAACTTCGGCAATGAACCACTCGATAGTCCCAGCAATCCTCAGAGCATCACTCTCGCCAACATGGGCAGCGCGCCCTTAGACATCACATCGGTTGCGGCCAGTGGGCCTTTCAGCCAGACGAACACTTGCGGAACGCAGGTTCCGGCGGGAGGAGGGACGTGCAGCATCCAGGTCACTTTTACTCCGAATCAGCTCGGGCCGCAAACGGACCAGGTAACTATCACCGACAACGCTCAAGACAGTCCCCAGACGATTACGGTGACGGGGACCGGGGTCACGTCAGCGGGCAAACTCACAACCACGCCGAGCAGCCTCTCCTTTCCGGCGGAAACGGTGGGTGACACGAGCCCGCCCCAGACGATTCAACTTGTCAACACTGGGACGACGGCCGTGACGCTGACGAGTATCCAGATTTCGGGAGGTTACACCGAGACGGATAGTTGTGGAAGTCCTTTCACGTCCCCGAGCGTTCTCAATGTGGGCGCAGCCTGCACGATCAACGTGACCTTTACCCCCACGGCCACAGGCAATCAAACGGGATCCTTGACCATCAGTGACGATGCGGCCAACAACCCTCAGATCGTTAGCCTCTCAGGAACCGGAAATCCGGTCTTCTCGCTTTCGGCCAATACCCCATCGTCGGTATTGTTGATTGGGAGCAAAACGACCACGTTCACCATCACGGCTTCCGCACCGGCCTCGTTTACCGGCAGCGTCGCGCTTTCATGCAGTACGGGCACATGCAGCTTTAATCCTTCCTCGATTACCGCCGGGCAAGCGAGCACGCTGACGGTCAGCGGGCTGGCGGCGGCAAGTTCCAATCCAATGAATATCGTCGTTAACGGAACCAGCGGGCCGCAAACTGCCAGCCTTGCGCTATCAGTCTTTTTCGCGGATTTTTCCGTTTCAGCCACTCCGCCCTTGGCGTCCGTGACGGCCGGGAATTCGACGAGCTATACGGTCGCTGTGACGCCGATAAACGGTTTTAATCAAGTTGTGCTTTTGAGTTGTGCTAACCTTCCGGCAGAAGCGACTTGTACGTATTCTCCGCCCGGTTTAACGTTGAACGGGACGACCTCTGCCACGGCAAGCTTGACGGTTGAGACGACGGCTCCAGCGCCTGCCAATACCCCCGGGCCGCGGTCGCGGGGTGGGCCGCCGCTGGGGACGGTTGGGTTATGGATCGAAGCGATGTGCGGCTTGGGCGTTCTCATGCTGATAGCGCTCGCATACCGCCAGCGCGCGCGAGGAACCCGGCAAGCGCGCGCAAGCGTGACGGTGCTGGCGCTGGTACTTCTGCTGGCTGCATTTGTCACAGCCTGCAATAATTACTATTACGGGCCGACTTCAACACCGGCGCAATCGGGAACCCCTCCTAACACTTACACCATTACTTTGGTTGGTCGGCTAGGAAATAACAGTGGTATTCAGCGTACCACGACGGTGAATTTGGCGGTTGGCTCACCGTAGCGTTCGCAAGAATGAATACACTCGGCATTCTTGGCGACCGGAGTAAACGGGCAGAATGCCGACGCAAATCTTAAGATACCCTGTGGTCGGGTTCAGACGCCCTCAAGGAGAAGAGTTGTGAGAAATATGAGCACCGCTGTGACTCGCCTCAAGGCGAAGGGTTTGAAGGGGACGCGATCTTTGGGAAGCAAGCCGTGGATGGCTTTAGGGCTGTCTGGGTTGGTCCTCATCTTGGGCACGATGGGACAGGAGGGAACGGGAAAAGCTCTAGCTGGCAACACGCCGTCACACCGCGCGTGGCTTAACACCTATGCTGAATTGCCCCTCAGTTTCGAAGTCAACGAAGGGCAAAGCAATCCAAAGGTCAAGTACCTTTCCCACGGCCCCGGATACACCTTGTTCCTTACTCGCCGCGAAGCGGTGCTGAGTCTCCTGACGAAAGCAGTTCCCGCAGGACTCGGCGCGGAGCCTTCCCTGTCCGAATCTGTATTAAGAGTCCGATTGCTCGGGGCGCTGAGTTCGGCCC
This sequence comes from Acidobacteriota bacterium, assembly GCA_021786455.1. Classification (GTDB taxonomy): domain Bacteria; phylum Acidobacteriota; class Terriglobia; order UBA7540; family UBA7540; genus JAKCCV01. The sequence goes on along the minus strand of JAJYNF010000340.1, from coordinate 4,222 downwards.
GAGTGCAGGGAGAGGATCGTCTGCCCGGGTACAGCAATTATTTTATTGGAAACAATCCCCGGGATTGGCGCACACGGATTCCGCATTATGAGCGGGTGATTTACCACGGGATTTATCCGGGCGTGGACTTGGTTTATGGCGGCAGGCAGGGTCGCCTGGAGAATGATTTTATCTTGTCGCCGGGGATTGATCCTCGGACGATTCACCTGGGCGTGACAGGCGTGGAAGCGATGCGGGTTGATTCAGATGGCGACCTCGTCCTGATCGCGCGCGGGGGAAAGATATACCTTCGGCAGCCGCGAGCCTATCAAGGCCACGGGGCAGGACGCAAGGCCGTGGCTGTCCACTACGCGCTCGGCTCCGGGAACCGGATTGGGTTCGCGCTGGGCGCTTACAATCATCGGCAGAAACTCGTGATTGATCCGGTGCTCGAGTATTCGACCTATCTCGGAGGCACAGGCGGGGATATTGCGTATGGCATTGCCGTGGATTCTTCGGGGAACATCTACATAGCCGGCATTACGAACTCCGCTGATTTTCCGACGACGACCGGCGCCTCCAGCACGGCATACGCGGGCAACGGAGACGCCTTCGTCGCGAAAATCAATCCGAACGGTGTTGCAACAAGCCTATCCAACCCACAGTTGGTTTATTCAACGTTCCTGGGCGGGACGGGCACCGACTCGGCGGCGGCAATCGCGGTCAATGCCGGTGGCGACGCCTTCGTAACCGGCAGCACGACCTCCGCGAATTTCCCGACCACCGCGGGAGTGTTCCAAACAAGCTATAAAGGCAGCGGTGATGCCTTTGTCACCGAAGTCAACAGCACCGGAACCGGATTGGTTTACTCATCCTACTTGGGCGGCACCGGGGCAGACGCCGGCTTGGGCATCGCGATTGATTCTTCGGGGAATGCCTATGTCACGGGCTCAACCGAATCTCCTGACTTTCCAACCGTAAGCCCCTTACAACCGACCAACCACGGATCCTCTGACGCCTTTGTGGCTAAGGTGAATTTCAACGGCTCTCAGCTCCTGTATTCAACTTATCTCGGCGGATCGGGAGCTGACGTCGGGCAAAGCATTCAAGTGGACAAATCCGGAGACGCTTACGTCGCGGGCTATACCTTTTCAAGTGACTTCCCGCTTCAGAACCCCGTGCAGGGCGCCAATGCTGGCACGGTGAATGCCTTCGTCAGTGAACTGAATCCTGCCGGCTCCGCCCTACTATTTTCCACCTACTTCGGGGGTAGCGGTGATGACCGCGCCTTTGGCTTGGCCTTGGACGGAAGCGGAAACATTTACATTGCGGGCAGTAGCACATCGAGCGATTTTCCGACCACGGTCGGTGCCTTCCAGTCATCGAATCATGGCCAGTCGGACGCCTTTGTAGCTAAGCTTAAGCCTTCGGGGCCGACCGTGGTGTATTCGACACTGCTCGGCGGTAGCGGAACGGACCAGGCAAATGGCATCGCGGTAGATTCTTCCGGCGACGCATTCGTTACTGGTTTTACCGAGTCGAACGACTTCCCGACGCAAAGCCCCACGCAGGCTATTTTGGGAATAAGCGCGGGCAGCTTGTGCGGCTCAACGACCTGCCCGGACGCCTTCGTTTCCGAGCTTAACCCCACGGGGACTGGGCTGATTTATTCGTCGTTTTTGGGGGGCAGTAGCGCCGATTTTGGCCAAGCGATCGCCCTCGACTCCTCGGGCAACGCGTACCTCGCGGGGAGCACTTCCTCGACCAACTTCCCCGCTATCGCTGGCGCCTATCAATCAAGCCTCAACGGAGTAGCTGGCAATGCCTTTGTCGCCAAAATTGCGCCCGCCAACGATCCGGGCATGGCTATCGTGCCGGCGACGGTGAACTTCGGCAACCAAACCCTGAGCGTTCGAAGCACGCCCCAAACCGTTACGGTGATTAACGAGGGTACGGCTCCTTTAACCATTTCCCAGATTAGTTCCTCCAACACAGACTTTGCAGAAACGGATAATTGCGTTGGTACAATTCCCGCCGGCGGCGCCTTCTGCACAATTAATACTACGTTCACGCCCTCCGCCGTCGGCTCGGCATCCGGAACCCTCAGCATTACGGATAATGCCAGCGGCAGCCCTCAGACGATCAAGCTTTCGGGAACCGGGGTCACTGCGGCAACGGCAGTCACGCTGACTCCAACCAGCCTCACCTTTAACAACCAAACCGTGGGTACCACGAGTTCCCCGCAGACGGTGACCATTACCAATACCGGATCGTCCACTCTGGATATCAGTGGCATTACCACCAGCGGCGATTTCTCCCAAACAAATACCTGTGGTGCCTTATCGGACGTGCTCAATGTCGGGCAAAGTTGCGCGGCCAGCGTGACTTTTGCCCCCACCGCCACCGGAGCTCGAACCGGCGAGCTGAGCATCAGTGATAACGCCACCGGTAGTCCGCAGACCGTTTCGCTTTCGGGCACCGGAGTGGCGGTTTTCAGCCTTACGTCGCCCGATCCCAAGGTGAGCACGCTCATTGGAAGCACCTCGGCTACGTTCAAGGTGGCCGCATCATCCAGCAGCAATTTTACGGGAAGCATCACCCTCGCTTGTTCATCCGGCGCAACCTGCTCTTTCAGCCCGGCCTCAATCTTTACTGGACAGAGCAGCACGATGACCATTAGCGACCTCACCACATCCCTGGCCAATCCTTACAATTTCACGGTGACCGGCACGAGCGGCTCACAGAACGCTACGGTCAACCTAACGCTGCTATTTGCTGATTACACGCTGTCTGCTTCTCCATCTCTCAACACCATCGTTGCCGGAGCAACCGCGACCTATGCCGTTGTCGTAACCCCCATCAATGGGTTTAGCAAACAGGTGGAGCTTGCGTGCGGCAGTGGCATGCCCCCCGGGGCATCGTGTTCCTTTTCAAATTCCACCGTGAGCCCCAACGGCGGCCCTGCGAGTTCCACCCTGACCATCAATACGACGAAGAATGGCTTCTCCCCGCCTCCACCGGCGAGCCCTCCTGGCGGCTTTACACCCTACCTCATCGGGATCTTCGTCCTGATTCTGTTAGCGTTGATTGAACTGGCGCGAAGACGCCATGGGCTATTGAATTCCGAGCGCCGCAAAGGACCAGCGTTCCAGATCAGTCTGCTCGTCGGCCTCCTCCTGCTGGAATCGCTCTTGGCCGCGTGTCGCCCTGCCGCCACAACGGCCACCGGCTCAACGCCTGGCAATTACACGATCACCGTAACGGGGACGCTCAGCTCGAACACGTCCGTTACCAGAAGCACGACAATAAATTTGGCGGTCACGCCAAACTCGTAGCTTGACTCCCGCGGGTCAGGGCTGGCGAACGTCCGTGGTGCAGAGAAATCTCTCCAAGCGGACTCTCCCGCCAGAACACGGGTCTGCGAAGTGGAGTGAACATAGAGGGGAACGGCGGCTGCGTTAGCGGCTTACTTGCCTCATCAAAGCCTGGGGGCGATAGAATAGAAAGGCGTTCGCTTGACCTCGCCCTTTGGGCAAACGACACTGAGACAACGCCAAACAACGCGGGGGAAAGCTCAGGCGACGCCTGCCGGAACAATGTGGGCCCACGTCACCTATTTCTTGTAATAGTTGGCATTGATCTCAATGTAATTGGACCATTTTTCCGGAAGATCATCCAACGGAAAAATCGCTGAAACCGGGCATACCGGAACACACGCGCCGCAGTCAATGCACTCAACCGGCTCAATGTAGAGGAGTGGGACGTCGGCAAAATTGGCTTCGTCTTTGCGGGGATGTATGCAGTCCACCGGGCAGACGTCCACGCAGGCAGTATCTTTGGTATTCACGCAAGGTTCGGCGATTATATAGGCCATGAGCGATTCTTCCTCCCTCAAGATCTCCGGGTAACATGCCCGTTGCCCGAAATACCTTCAATATAATCGTCCGGGGAACGGCTGGCGATGACTTAAGTCGTGGGCTTGCTTGAGGGTTCGCCGAAAGAATAGGATGACTTTATGGCCACTCTGGATGCGATTGAAACCTTGCGCCGAGTCCCCTTCTTCGCTGTGCTGCCCATGGAGGAATTGGGATCGCTGGCGAGCCATTGCGCCGCGCGGCAATTGAACCGCGATGAAACGCTCTTTAATGAAGGAGACCCTTGCGAGGGCCTTTTCGTGGTGCAGTCGGGAGCCGTCAAATTGTTTAAGATGGCAGAAACCGGCCGCGAACAAGTGCTGGTGATT
>JAJYNF010000272.1 GCA_021786455.1 Acidobacteriota bacterium | reverse complement strand
AGGCCCACGTAAAGCGCGCGCGCGCTTCGCGGCGGCGGGGCTACCAACGCGGGCGCCCCAAGGTATTCGAGCCCGTAAATCTTACGAACGGTGCCGCCGATATCATGCCGGCGAACAACTCGAGCTCGCGCATGGTAGGTACGGCCGCTGGCTGGATGCGGCCAAATCAAGGTCACATCCTGGCCCGTGGCGTAATCAAACTCGCTGGTCAGGCACACGCCGGTTTTCGACAGGTTCTCTGTTTGGGTGACTTCGGCGCGTCCCAAAGAGTCTCGGATTGTGATTTGCCTCCGAACGTAATGGCGTGGTTCTCTGCGGCTGACCTCTGGCGGAGCCAGCGCGGTGGACTGCTCGGCAGATCCAAGGCGCAATTGAGGGGCTTCTCTGGCGGCGAGGCCGCCGGAATCTTCCGCTTCGCCGTTGCCGACCGAACTCGACGGCCCTTCGCCTTGTGCCCTGACGCGTGAGGGATCCGCCGCCGGCTTCAAGGGATAACGCCAATCGGTGGCTGAACGGCATTGGGCGCAAAATTTGGCAATCATCGCGCTGGCATCCAGGGTTTCAACTTCGGACAAAGAGACAGGCAGTAACCCGACCGTGTGGCACACACCGCACTCAAGTAAGGCTGCGGATTGGGGCTGCTCAGGCGAACTCGGGGGAAAATATATGCCCCAAAAATCAATATCTGGATTCAGAATCTCGACGCCCCACTCTGCGCCCCCGGTTTCCGCCTCGCCGACGAATCCCACAACCCGAAAATCGCTGGAGAGCTGATTCGCCAAGTTCTGAAGGTGAAGCGTCTGCCCAGCGACCAGCGCCTCGGGCAAGCGAATTCTCGCTCCGTAGCGATTAATGCTCACGGTGGTTGCGTCGCGTTCAAAGGCGCGGCCTTCCGAGCCTCGACCCGACGCCCGCAGCGGGATTGTCAGCATGATTCGGTCGGATCGCCGAGACCGGGATTGCTCTTCCGGCATTAGATTGTCACGCTCGAACCCATTTCCCGGCCCGCTGCGCGTCATCAACACGCGCTCCGCGCGAATTTAAGGCTCATTCGCTCTTCTGAAAAGTATCGGTAACGCCGTGCCCGAACATGAGAGCCAGGGATCCGCGCTCGCTTAAGGGCTCATGCCGCAATTGAACAACTGGGAATCGGACGAGCCTCCCAGAATGCGAGCCAAGATGTCAGCCGGGGTTTCCGGCTGAAGCGAAGAAACGAGGGTGCCCTGCGTGGTTACCCCGTTCGAGTTGAGGTTATAGTAAGCGTAAGCTGAGACGCAGGGCTGGGAAGGAACCGCCTTCACCGTGTACGTTTGCGCCTTGCCTTGGACCATCTGACCAGGGATATAAACAAAGTCATAAGCGCCCTGTTGACCCTTGGCCAGCAAGCTATTCAGGAGACCGGCGGCCTCCGAGGAGGCGGGAGCGTGGGGCGGTGGGGGCCCGAGCTGGGCCAACGAGGTGGAGAAGCCCTGGCCATAGGTCGCCGCGTAGGTCGCCTCTGCGGCCTGAATCTCTTTAAGAGAAACCTCGGCGGCCGCCTGGCTCGCCGCCATGCGCGCCCGCCAAAGATTCGGCAGTTCAATCGCCATCAGAACCAAAATGATGGCAACCACAATAAACAGTTCAAGCACGGAGAATCCGGCTGAGGCGTCGCCGAAGGCCGACGCGCTGGATGGAAGTTCACGGCACGGTTGAGGAGGCTTGGCGGCTATAAAATGGGAGAGCAGTAACTTCCGCCGAAGCGCCTGAGTCGAGCGCGAGCTTTGTTCCCACTTCGGAAAGCTCACGGCGCAGATACGCCAACGCGAGGGTTCGCCCGAGCGTCGGAGAAATGCAGGCGCTGGTGATTTCGCCCGCTTCTTTTCCTTCCGCCAAAAGCTTGGACCCGGGTGGAGGAGGCGTTGCGGAATCCACAAAGAGCCCGGCCAGAAGCCAGTTGACATGGCCGCGGCTCCGCGTTCGCTCGACGATCTCCTGCCCAACATAGCAGCCTTTGGTGAAACTGAGCGCATTCATCAGCCGCGCTTCGTGCGGCAGCGTGTCTTCGCCAAGCTCGGAGCCGTACCGCGGGATCCCGGCTTCAATCCGCAGCGTTTCGAGAGCCTCGACGCCGCACGGAAGCATCCCGTAGGTGGGCGATTGGCCACACGCTCCACCCCACACGCCCATCAGGCCCTTCGCGCTGACCCAGACCGCGTATCCTTCTTCTCCCGTGTTCGACGCGCGCGCCACGCGGACAGGGAAACCCGCGTAGTTGGTGGCAAAGTGGCCGTATTCGCCGAGCGGCGGGATGTCAACGTGGAGCGTCTTTTCCAGCAGCCCGCGCGCCTGCGGCCCTTCGAACCCCACCGGGTAAACGTCCAGAGGCTCTATCTCGACCTTGTCCCCTATGATGTATCGGCGGAGCGACTCCATAAGTTTAGTCCGCAGGTCCGCGTCGGTCTCGACCCATAGTCCGGCGTCCGTCCGGTAAACCCGCATGTCGGCGACAATCCTGCCCTGCGCCGTGAGCAGCGCAGCATATGCTCCCTGGCCTGGCGCTAGGGACTGGATGTCGTTCGAGACCATTCGATGCATAAATCGAATCGCATCCTTCCCCTTCACGGCGAAGCAGGCGCGAAACGACAAGTCGAATAGGCCGCACGCCCCGCGCACGGCTTGGTGTTCGGCCCGCGCATCCGAAAATCGAGCGGGAACCTCGGCCCCGTGATACGTTCCGAGTGTAGCGCCGTGAGAAAGGTGAAAATCCGCAAGAGGTGGCCGAAAGGGTTCGGCATTCATGGGTTCCGCTTGGAGCGCGCGACTCCGGCTGGATACGAATATCGCGTTGACCGGTGGATGGTGAACCTCCCGCCCGCGACTCCGCTTCAGCAACGAGGCGAAGAGAACGGTCCGCTGAGGCTTGAGACCTTGACGAGGTCGTTCGCCCAGGAACTCATCTGCTCCTCGCCGGATAAAAGATCCTGAAGCGTGGTCTTGCTCAGGAGGCGGTCCACAACCGTCTGCACGGCGCGCCACAGCGATCGCACGGAGCAGTCCACCGAATTCGCGCAGATGGATTCGCGGCCCGAATGCTCATCGCAGAAGGCCGGATCGTAAAGCCGCCCGCCCAGCGCCGCCAGCGCCTCGCCGACAATCATCTGATTCGCCGGCCGCGCCAACTGATAGCCGCCCGATTGCCCCCGCGCGCTTTTCAGAAAGCCGCCTCGCCGCAGAATCCGCAGCAGCTTGGCAACGTAGAAGCTTGAGATGCCTTCCTTTTCGCTGATCTCGGGGATCGTCAGGCTGGCTGCGTCGCCTTCCTTGGCAATCCGCAGCAGGCATCGCAAACCGTATTCTTCTTGGGCGGTGAGTTTCATAATGCCATCCCTCAACTCGCAGTCGGAAGTCGAAGGTTCAAAGCCCCAGTCGCCGAGCCCGCGTCTCCGAGCTCCAGCCTTTCGACCCGGATACTTGACTCTCGATTGCGCGGCTCACATCATTCCCAACTGCAATTTCGCCGCCTCGGACATCTTACTGGTGTCCCAGGGCGGGTCCCAGACCACTTCCACTTTCACGTCCTTGGCTTTGGCCATGAGGTACATCTTGTCTTCCACTTCTCCAGGCAAGGTTCGCGCCGCTGGGCAGGCCGGAGTGGTGAGCGTCATTTTCACCGTGACCGCCGCCGTCGGCTCAACTTGTATGTCGTAAATCAGGCCGAGCTCGTAAATATTGACCGGGATTTCCGGGTCAAAGCACGTTTTGAGCGCCTCGATGACCTTTTCGCGCAGCGCCGCGACGCCGGCGGCGTCGAGCAGCGGAGCGTTCTCCATCGCCTCGGAGCCTTGCGCTCCCGGCTCGACCGGCGCGGGTGCCTCGGTGGATGGCATATTGGCCGGCTTGAGTTCTTCCATGACTTCCACCCTTCAAAGCGATCAGTCTTTATTCGGTTGTAACAGGTTTCTCCCCACCTTCAAGAGCGCTTTTGAGCGTATGCCACGCCAGCGTGGCGCACTTCACGCGCACCGGGAATTCCGAGACTCCGGAAAATACCGCCAGCTTTCCCAGCGAAGCGTCGCCGTTCGCCTTGCCGGTGACCAGATCGTGAAACTTCCCAAAAAGCTCCTCCGCTTCGGTCGTCGTTTTGCCTTTCAACGTCTCCGTCAGCAGCGACGCCGAAGCCGTGGAAATGGCGCATCCCGAACCTTGGAAGCCGATGTCCGCGATTCGATCTTCGTCGAGCTTCACATAAAGCGTGATTCGATCGCCGCACAGCGGGTTGTAACCCTCCGCGTGGCGGTTGGAATCCTGGAGCGCGCGGAAATTGCGCGGCCGCTTGCTGTGATCGAGAATCACTTCCTGATAGAGCGCCCGCAGGTCCGACATTCGAAGCCTTCCTTCAACAATGCTTGAGCAGTAATCCGCCTATCCTAGAACTTCGCGCACCTTGTTCAGTCCTTCGACCAGCGCGTCCACTTCCTGCCGCGTGTTGTAGAGAGCGAACGAAGCCCGCGTCGTGGCCGGCACCTTGAAGCGATCCATCAGCGGCTGCGCGCAATGGTGACCCGTGCGCACCGCGATGCCTTCTTGATCGAGCACCGTCCCCACGTCGTGCGGATGCAGGCCATCCATCACAAAGGATATGACGGCGGCTTTCTCCCGCGCTGTGCCGATGATTCGGAGTCCCGGAACCCGGGAGAGTTTTTCGGTTGCGTCGGCAAGCAGTTCGACCTCATAAGCCGCGATGCGTTCGAGTCCGATCTCGCTGATGTAATCTATCGCCGCGCCGAGGCCCACCACGCCGGCGACGTTCGGCGTGCCGGCCTCGAATTTGTAAGGCAGCGTGTTGTAAGTCGTTTTCTCGAAAGTGACCGAGCTGATCATGTCCCCGCCGCCCTGATAAGGCGGCATGGCCTCGAGCAGCTTCGCCTTGCCGTACAACACGCCGACGCCGGTCGGCCCGTAAATCTTGTGCCCTGAAAAAGCGTAAAAATCGCAATCGAGGTCCTGCACATCCACTCGCTGGTGCGGCGCCGCCTGAGCGCCGTCCACCAGCACCGGGATGCCCAGCCGGTGTGCGGCTTCGACGATCGCTTTGACCGGGTTGATCGTGCCCAGGACGTTGGAAATGTGGACCACGGAAACCAATCGCGTCCGCGGACCCAGCAGCTTCAGAAATTCCTCCAGGATTAATTCGCCCCGGTCGTTGATCGGCGCCACGCGCAATCGCGCGCCTTTCTCTTCGCACAGAATCTGCCACGGCACGATGTTCGAGTGGTGTTCCATGGCGGAGATCAAGATTTCATCGCCCGCGCCGGTGCGCGCGCGGCCCAACGTCTGCGCCACCAGGTTGATCGCTTCGGTGGTCCCGCGGACAAAGATGATTTCCCGGCTCTCCTGCGCGTTCAGGAACCTTCTCACTTTGTCTCGAGCCTCTTCGTAGGCGTTCGTCGCGCGGTCCGAAAGCTCGTGCACGCCGCGATGGATGTTCGAATTGTCGCGAAGATAAAAGCGTTGTTCGGCCTCGATCACGGCCCGTGGCTTTTGCGTCGTGGCGGCGTTATCGAGATAAACGAGCGGTTTGCCGTGGATCCTTTGGGTGAGAATGGGAAAATCTTCCCGCACGTGCTCCACGTCAAGCGCGAACCTCGGTCGGCTGATTCCAGCCACGTGTTGTGCCGTCACGCTCATGGACCCTCCCATACTCTGCAACCGATCACCATCCTTCTCCGTCATGCCGATCGCGCCAGCCGCTCGAAGACGGCCTCCTTAAGCCGTTCCCGAAGGCGCGAATACTTGATTTTATCGAGCACGTCATTGGCGAAGGCTGCTGTCAACAAGCTCCGCGCCTCAAGCTGGCCGATGCCGCGCGAACGCAAGTAAAACAGCGCCTCCGCGTCAATCTGCCCCACCGTCGCGCCGTGCGTGCATTTCACGTCGTCCGCGTAGATTTCAAGCTGCGGCTTGGTGTTGATCGTCGCCTCTTCAGAGAGCAGCAGGTTCTTGTTGCTCTGCTTCGAATCGGTCTTCTGCGCGTCCGGTCGGACAATGATCTTGCCGTTGAACACGCCGGTGGACTTGCCGTCCAGAATGCCTTTGTAGAGTTCGCGGCTCGCGCAGTGCGGCCGGGCGTGATCGAGCGTCGTGTGATTGTCCACGTGCTGTTCGCCGGTCAGGACGTAAATGCCGTTGAGCGTCGCCTCGCCGCCCTCGCCATCGAGCGCCGCCGTGGTGTCCTCGCGTGCCAGGCGCGCCCCGAGCGCCACCGTCGTCGCGTGCGCGCTGGCGTTTCTCGCCTGATGGATCTTGACCGTCGCGGTATGGAACGCCGTCGCGCTTTCGCCTTCCAGCTTCACGTACTCGAGAATGCTGTTCTCACCGACCGCAATTTCCGTGACGGCGTTCGTGAGGTAGGCCGAATCGCCGAACCCCAGGTATCCTTCAATCACCGTCGCCTGGCTTTCCCCGCCGATCAGAATCAGATTTCGCGGATGCGTCACCGTCGGCTTTGGTCCCGCGAGCGTTACGTAAAGCAGATAAATGGGTTTTGCAAGTTCCAACCGCTTGGGAATATCAATCAACGCGCCATCTTCAATAAAAGCCGTATTGAGGGCGGCGAACGGATTCGCCGCGCAGTCGGCGTATCGCGCCAAGTGCTCCTCGACCTGCGATGAACCGTCGGCGATGGCTTTTCCCAGGCTCATCACTTTTACTTCAGCCGCCAGGCTGTCGAGAGAAGAAAGGTCCGCCGCCAATCGTCCGTTCACAAAAACCAGCCTCGGACAGTCCATCTCGGCGAACGGGCTTTTGGCCATGAACTCCACCGCGGGGGCCGCCGCTACTGCCGGCGCCGGTTCGAACACCGTTCGCGCGATGGGCGCAGCGTTCGTGTATTTCCATTCTTCGTTGCGCGTCGTCGGAAAGCCCAGCTCCATAAAGCTCTCGATGGCTTCCCTCCGAAGCCGCGCCAGCCACTCCGGCGCCTTGGCCCTCTGCTCCAGTTGGCGGAAGCTTTGGAGGTAAACGTCCTGATGCTCTTTAATTGCTGTTGTCATGAGTCTTTGATTCCCTGGTGTCGCTACTGTCCCCTCTAGCGATGTCTGCGCCACGGCCAGTCCGGCGATTACTCCCAACGCCGCCGTTCATCGAGCGGCGCTCCGGCTACGCCGTCGCGTTCACAGCGTCTTCCAGCCACCCGTAACCTTTCTGCTCGAGTTCGAGCGCCAAGTCCTTCGACCCCGATTTCACGATGCGGCCGTTCGAGAGCACGTGAACGAAATCCGGCACGATGTAATTCAGCAACCGTTGGTAGTGCGTCACGACGATAATCGAGCGCTCCTTCGATCGCATGGCATTCACGCCGCGCGCCACAATCTTGAGCGCGTCAATGTCGAGACCTGAATCGGTTTCGTCCAAAATGGCGAGCTTCGGTTCCAGCACCGCCATTTGGAAAATCTCATTGCGCTTCTTTTCGCCGCCCGAAAAGCCTTCGTTGACGGGGCGCGTCATCAAGCTTTCGTCCATGTCCAAAAGCTTCATCTTGTCGCGCACCAGCGCCAAAAAATCCATCGCATCGAGCTCTTCCTGCCCGTGATGCTTGCGGATGGCGTTCAGCGCCGCGCGCAAAAAATAAGTGTTCGACACGCCCGGAATCTCGACCGGATATTGAAACGCCATGAAGACGCCTTCGCGCGCGCGGTCTTCGGGCGCCATTTCAAGGAGGTTTTTCCCGGCGTAAGTGACTTCACCCTCCGTCACCGCGTAAACGTCGCGCCCTGCCAGCACCTGCGCGAGCGTGGATTTGCCCGAGCCGTTCGGCCCCATAATGGCGTGCACTTCGCCAAGGCCCACCGCTAGGTTGATCCCTTTCAGAATTTCATTCGCGCCCACCTTGGCGCGCAGATTTTTGATTTCAAGTAGCATTCGTTTCTGTCCTTTGTCAGTTGTCCGTGTTCCGTTTCCGGTTTCTGTAGCGCAGGGTTTGCCCTTCAAAAACCCTGCGGCTTTTCTGTCGCCCACAAGCCGCCGCAGACTCGAAGAACAAGCCTGGGCTACGCGCCGTCTGGCGCGGGGTCATCCAGCCCACGGCGCAAGCCGTGGGACTTAAACAAGCGCGAGGAAGCCTCAGCCCCGAAAGGGGCGACATCCTGTCCTCAGTTGAACAGATATCTTGGGTCATAATGGATTCCCTGCTTACGCAGAATCACCAGCACTTCTTCCTGAAAGCCAACTCTTCTGTGGTGCTCCTCTTGCCCAGCGATGTAACGCCGGACTTGCTCAACCTGAGACTTGCTGACGCTGAAGGCCGCGTAACCCGTCTGCCACGCGAAGCCTCGGCGCTCCGGCCAACGCCTCTTCATCCAGCCCGAGGAGTTTGCCTTCAGCTTCTCCATAACCTCCGCAAGCGACATGCTGGCCGGTTGCACGAAGAGCATATGGACGTGGTCGGCGGCCCCGTTCACGAGGAGGGATTGACCTCCCAGCTTGTTCACGCTCCCGCCAAGATAAGCAAACACCTCTTCCCTCACTTCCGCGCTGAGCCACGGATAGCGGTTCTTCGTGCTGAACAGCGCGTGGATAACGACATTCGTGTACGTATGAGCCACTTCGTGCCGATGTCGCCCCTAAAGGGGCTCGCCCTTCATCCAGAGTCCCAGGCCCCACGGCTCGCGCCGTGGGCCAGAAGACTTTACCCCTTCGGGGCTCGAACCCACTGTCCGTCATTCCGAGTGGAGCGAGGAATCTGCTTGGGTCCTGTCACGTTCCAACCGCCGCAGACTTGAGGCACAAGTCTGCGCTACCCGCCGGCTAAAAAGTCCTCGAATCTCGTTTCTGAGGCGTTGATACGGCCGCGCCGGAACCCAGCCGAGACAAATTCTTCCCCGAGCCTCTTGGTCTGGCCGCCGCAACACAGGGTCACATCCGCATCGCGGTTGCCCTCTCTCAGCAGGAGGTCCCTCGCGCGCGCATCGGCCGCCGGGAGGCTGTACCCGATGATGACGATGTTGTCCGCCCTTCGGACCGCCTCAGCCGCTTGATTCCATAAACTAGACCAAAACGCCTCCCGCTCGCGTGGGTTGCTCGATGTCGAAACGTAGAACTGCTTGTTGAGCGTCGGTAGCACCATGCTTCCGGCCCGGCCCGCGCCACCCCCATTGAACTGTGGGTCTCTCACCGCGCGATATCCAAGAAAGTCAAATTCCTGGGGCAGGATCACTGGTCTGACGCCATGACTTTCAAAGCCAAAACCGGAGGTCATGCCTCCTCGGACTCCACCGAATAGCGAATCCATCCAGTTTGTGCTCCCGTGTAGCTTCAATACCTTATTCGGTGACGTCCGCATTTCGCCGATTCCGAGGTCAAAGCCGTAACCATTAGCGATCTCCCACTTCCCAGCCCTCTTGAGTTCGCGTTCGAGCGACACATCGTAATTGAAGGTGACGAGCGCGTCTCCTTCTTGAACCACCTCCCGAGCGAGACACTCGTAGAGCGCCGCCGGTCCGCAACGGATCGAGTCAAAGTAGTTGCAAAGGGCCTCCCGCAGGCCGGCCAGCATATACCCGGGTTTCGGGCTGTCTTCCAACTTGGTAACAAAGTCCTCGATATCGTCAATCGAACCCAACTTCAAAAGTTCCTGCGGGTCCGGCCAAAACGGATAGTTCTCAGGTCCAGGGTTTTGCCCGATCCATTTCAGCAGCCTCGGACCTAGATCCCTCGTCAGCGGGTAACCCACGTGCAGCGAGGCCCCGGCGCCAAGAACATAGACTCGCATGGGTTACCCCACGCTGCCTTCCAAACTCACGCTCAGCAATTTCTGCGCTTCGACGGCGAACTCCATGGGCAGCTCGCGGAAGACCTGTTTGCAGAAGCCATTCACGATCATGCCGATGGCGTCTTCGGTAGAGAGCCCGCGCTGGCGGCAATAGAAAATCTGGTCTTCGCCGATTTTGGAAGTTGACGCCTCGTGCTCGATTTGCGCCGTCGAGTTTTTGACTTCGAGGTAGGGAAAGGTGTGCGCGCCGCACTTATCGCCAATCAGCAGCGAATCGCACTGCGAATAGTTCCGCGCGTTCGCGGCGTTTTTGAGCACGCGCACGGCGCCGCGATAGCTATTCTGGCCGCGCCCGGCGCTGATGCCCTTGGAGACGATGGTGCTCCGGGTGTTCTTTCCCAGATGAATCATCTTCGTTCCCGTATCGGCCTGCTGAAAATTATTGACCACGGCGACGGAATAGAACTCGCCCGTGGAGTTATCGCCCTGCAAAATGCAGCTTGGATATTTCCATGTAATCGCCGAGCCGGTCTCCACCTGCGTCCAGGAGATTTTGGAATTCACGCCCAAGCATTTGCCGCGCTTGGTGACGAAATTATAGATTCCGCCCTTGCCCTCTTTATCGCCCGGATACCAATTCTGCACCGTCGAGTATTTGACCGTGGCGTTGTCGAGCGCCACCAGTTCTACCACCGCCGCGTGCAACTGATTTTCATCCCGCATGGGCGCCGTGCAGCCTTCGAGGTAGCTGACGTACGCTCCTTCGTCGGCCACAATCAGCGTCCGCTCGAATTGTCCGGTTTCCTTGGCGTTGATGCGGAAGTAGGTGGAAAGCTCCATCGGGCAGCGCACGCCCTTCGGCACGTAAGCGAACGACCCGTCGCTGAACACGGCCGAATTGAGCGTGGCAAAGAAATTGTCAGTGTAAGGAACCACCGAACCGAGCCACTTGCGAACCAGCTCCGGATGCTCCTGGACGGCTTCCGAAAAACTACAGAAAATGATGCCCAGTTCCTTGAGCTTCTCCTTGAACGTCGTCCCGACCGACACGCTGTCAAACACCGCGTCCACGGCCACACCCGCCAGCGCCTCGCGCTCCCGCAGCGGAATGCCCAGCTTTTCGTAAGTCCGCAAGATTTCAGGGTCCACTTCTTCGAGGCTCTTTGGGCGGCTGGCGCTTTTTGGCGCGGCGTAGTAGCGGATCGCCTGGTAATCAATCGGGCCGTACTTGATGTTGGCCCACTTCGGCTCGGTCATGGTCAGCCAGTGGCGATACGCCTTCAGTCGCCATTCAAGCAGCCACTCGGGCTCATGCTTCTTGGCCGAAATCAGCCGGACGATGTCTTCGTTCAGCCCCGGAGGAACCGTTTCTTGCTCGACCTCCGTCACAAAGCCGTACTTGTATTCCTGGGTTGCCAGGACTTCAACATTACTGACCGGTGTGGGCATTGAAAACTCCCCTTTGATGAATTGCGCTTCGATATCAGCAGTCGCCCTACGCCCTTGTCTTCAAAGCGGTTGGGCAAAGCCATCCAACCAGCCTTTTTTGTACAGATTCATCGTATCTGAATCTGTACAGCAGAGTCAAGTTTCTTTCGGGAGAGTCAGTAAGTGTCTCACGGACGGTTCCCGTGCAGTATAACCATCTGATTCTGTGGTGATTCATCTGCCTCACTCGTTTCCCTTTCTGGACAGTTTTCAGCGCGTGGCCCTGGCCCTGGGCGCACGGGCCGGATAACCTCCCCTGGTTCCTCACAACATGCTTGGCAAGGTCATCGCCCGCCCGAGGCCAAGCCGAAGCTGTCTCTCGAATTCGGAAGGCGAGCGTGTTTATTGGCTGCATCCGCCCGAAAGTCCTTCCCGGATGCGGCCCCACCCCCGCCAATCCTTCGAGTCAGGCATCTTGCAGCGCAAAATTGAAATTTGTCGCTGCCTTATGAATAAACCAGGGTAAGGAGTTTCCGTTCTCGGCGTTGGCCGTCTTTGATTCGCAGAACGGCGTGATCGGAACCGTTTGGCGCCAACCGGAGCAAAAAGAGAGCAGCCCGCCTGTTGTACAAAACAGCCGCATTCTGCCGAGTCGGTGCTCGGCAACGGTTACGGCGACTGCAAGGATAAGCACACGCTTTTGGCTTCGCTGCTTAAGGCTGCCGGCATCACTGCTTGGCCGGCGCTGATTAATGCGTCCAACGAGCCTGACTTCATTCCTTCGCCAATTATCACTCGACTTATTCTTTTGAGAACGGCATCCTGACGAACCAGCGCAGCCGGAACGTCTTGACCGATGGGGTTCCGGTTTCCGAGCTCGCCGCTTATCGCAAATTCCGCAAGAGCCTATACGCCGATATGGACGCCTACATCGTGTTGGCAGCTCCGGGCAGCGCCGCGGTCAGCCAGGCGTGGTCAAACCCAGCCTTCCGTCAAGCGTACCTTCAGGCAGTGAGCGATTGGCGCCGGGGCGACTGGTCCGCCGTCGAGGACGATATCCATCGTGCGACGGAAGCTGCGCCGAACTCCGAGGCCGCCTGGATGACGGCGGGCTCGATGTATTGGTGGCTGCGGCAAACCGACAAATCCGAAGAAGCGTACCGCAAAGCGATTGCGCTGGCGCCGCACGACATCAAGCCATACGGGCAACTGAGCGCCTTGCTTTACGCGCTTCATGGGAATGCCGCCACCTTGCCGGTCTGGAGCGGTTGAATTCTTGAGGCGGCGAGGATTTCACTATCAGATGCAGCAGTATCTGCGGGCCCATCCAGATCGACGGTGTCGCTTACGACCACGACGTCGTCATTGATCTGCCGCCGCAGCCTCGGTTCCATGACGGCCTGGAAGAGCGAACCGAAGATGGCCGGCGAAATGCGCGACCAATCGAAGCGGGCGCAAGCCAGAAGCGCGTTGCGCATGTCGAAGTTGAAGTCGGCGAAGCGGAGGTTCTCGGCGAAGAGCTCCCCGTTGACGTAGGGGAATGCCGCAAGGGTTTCATCGAGGTTCCTCTGCCTTTCTTCGGGCGGCGTATTCAGGACGTCAAACAGGCGCGCAAGGTGCAAGCCAAGGTCAGAGCCATCTCGCGCGGTGCGGTTCTCGATGTAGAGCGTGAACGCCTCGCGCTCGAAGATGCCGGTGTCTTCGGCGAAGAGGCAAAACAGAATCCGAACCAGGAAGCGTTCGAGCTGATGCCCCTTGTAGCCGCCCGCTGCAAGCGTGTCGTGAAGGCGGCCCATGATCTCAACTGCCTCGATGTTGATCGGGTCCTGCTCTTCAAACCTGTGTTGCTTGTAGCCTGGGATGAAGGCGAAGTGGTGGATGTTGCTGTGAAAGTCAGCCAGCGGAAACTCGACGGTCGCGACGCGGCGGCCGTCGAACAGCGGCAGATGACGCTGATCTTCGGGCTCGAGATCGTGCAGGGCAATGCGGGCGAAGTCGGAGACAATGACGTAGCGGGGAATTTCGTCGGCTCGCCCCTCGCGCGCGAGGTCCTGAATGTAGCGAAACGCCTGCGACTCCGCCTTGCCGAGGTCTTTTCCAAGGCTCTTGTGCTCGACGAGCGCCACTTTCGGCCAGAACAGGTCAATATAACCGTAC
>JAJYNF010000026.1 GCA_021786455.1 Acidobacteriota bacterium | reverse complement strand
CGGCTGGGAGATGAACTTCTTCAACCGCACCGTTGCTACTGGCCTGTCGTCGAGCCGCTGCTCGCCAAGCGCTGGCTTTCCGGGCTGGTTCACATTACTGGCGGGGGAATAACGGCGAATACTCCTCGGATTCTGCCTCGGGGCTGCGGGGCGGAGATTCGGCTCGGCGCCTGGCAAATCCCGCCTATTTTCCGGCTTATCGAACGCTGTGGCCGGGTTCCTTTGGACGAGATGTTCCGAACGTTTAATATGGGTCTCGGCATGCTCCTGATTGTGCCGCAGCGCGAAGCCGGTCATGTGGCCGAATTCCTTAAAAAGCGCAAGGAATCATTTTGCATCGTGGGTCGGATTGTTCGCGGTCGACCCAAAGTCGAGTACGTTAGTTGACCAGGTTCGCGCCTCCGAGTATCGGGGTGGTTGAGTAAACGCGAAACGAGATTCCACAGCATCCTCAATGCCGCGCGAAGAATCGGCGACCGGGGATTCAAAGAGCGCCTTTCCGTGGTGGCGAGTCCTAATTCGATTTTCTGTGTACGCTTCGCGGCACAGCCATCCTGGCCGCGTTCTGGCAAGGGCCGGAAGCCCGTGCCACATCGCGCCATCGTAAAGAGGCCGTAGCAGGTTGCTGAAAAACGTTTCCGACGCCGTCATTCCGAGCGAAGCGAGGAATCTGCTTTTGATCCAGGGACTGGTAGCCGCCACGGTGCTTTCTCCGTCGCGGGCTGTTCCGAACCCCGCGACACCCGACGCAGTGTCGCGGCTACCGCTCAGGACAGGCTCTCGGGCCGATGACGAACACCGGCCCTCGGAATGACCGCCGAGGAGGGTTTTTCAGCATTCTATTAGACGCGCGACACTGGCTTCCGGCCTTTGTGATTGGGCTCTCAGGAGCAGTATGAAGCATCTGGGAATTCTTCTTTCCGGGCGCGGTTCCAATTTTGAAGCGATTGCCCGCGACGTAGAAGCGGGAAAAATCAATGCCCGCATCGCCATCGTCATCAGCAACCGCGAGGATGCCCCGGGACTTCGCCGCGCGAGGGAACGTGGACTCAAAGCCGTCTATCTGCCATCCAAGGGCAAGGATCGAGAAGTTTACGACCGTGAAGTCGTCGCTCTCCTCAACGAGCACCGAGTGGACTTGGTTTGTCTGGCCGGCTTTATGCGAGTACTGAGCCCGTATTTTGTCCGCGCATTTCCCCGCCGTATCCTCAACATTCACCCGGCGCTGTTGCCCGCCTTTGCGGGCCTCGATGCCCAGAAGCAGGCGCTCGAATACGGGGTGAAGTTCACCGGCTGCACCGTCCACATCGTGGACGAGGGCGTGGACACCGGACCCATTGTCGCCCAGGCCGTCGTGCCCGTCCTCGATGACGATACGGTCGAAACTCTTTCGGCGCGAATCCTGAAGGAGGAGCATCGAATCTATTCCGAAGCAATTCGCCTGATGCTCGAAGGACGCATCCGCATCGAGGGGCGGCGCATTCTTCTGGAGCCGCCTGGGCCGCGGCCAACCTCAGAGGGCCATTCATAAACCAACCATGACGATTGACGAACAAGTCGCTTATCTGACTCGGGGCGCAGCGGAGGTTATTCCCGCGGAAGAGTTGCGGGCGAAGCTGGAACGGGCCGCGGCTTCCGGACAGCCCTTGCGCGTCTATCTTGGCGTGGACCCGACGGCGCCGGACCTTCATCTCGGGCATACCGTCGTGCTACGCAAACTCAAACATTTTCAGGAACTCGGTCACACGGCCGTCTTTCTGGTCGGCGATTTTTCCGCCATGATCGGCGACCCCACCGGGCAGTCCGAGACTCGTCCTCCGCTCTCGCGGGACGAAGTGAACGCAAATGCCCAGACGTATCTCGAGCAGGTTTACAAAATCCTCGACCGCGAGAAGACGGAAGTTCGATACAACAGCGAATGGCTGGGAAAGATGTCAAGTTACGACATTGTGCGGCTGTGCGGTCACTATCGCCTGGCGCGAATGCTGGAGCGCGAAGACTTTCGCTCGCGCCTCGACAAGAATCTGCCCATTTCCGTCCACGAGCTGCTTTATCCCCTGCTCACGGCTTACGACGCGGTCATGCTTCGGTCCGACCTCGAACTCGGCGCGACGGAGCAGAAATTCAATCTTCTCGTCCACCGCGAGATTCAGCGCGAATACGGCCTCGAGCCGCAGATCGTCCTCACCATGCCAATATTAGAAGGACTCGACGGGGTGAGGAAAATGTCCAAATCGCTCGGCAACTACGTCGGCATCAACGAAGCGCCCGCCGAAATGTTTGGCAAAATTATGTCCATCTCCGACGACCTGATGTGGCGATATTACGTGCTCCTCACCGACCTCAGCCCAGGCAAGGTAAGCGCCCTGAAAGCAGCCGTGGCTGCGGGCAGCCGGCATCCGCTCGATGTGAAGAAAGACTTGGCGCGCGCGATCGTGGCCGATTTTCATGGTGAGCAGAAAGGCGCCGACGCGCAAAGGAGTTTCGAAAAGCAGTTTCAGGAAAACCGGTTGCCCCGCGACATTCCCTACCAGAACTGGTACTTCGGCCCGCCCGTCAAGCTGTCACGGCTGTTAGTGGATCTAAAGCTTTATCCCTCCAACACGGAGGCACAGCGAAAGATCAGGGAAGGGGCCGTCTCGGTGGCGGATTTCACAAATGGCTCGCCGCAGTGGAGGCGGCTCACCGATCCCACAATGGAACTTCGCCCGGGGGAGTACATCGGCGATTATGTCTTCCGCGCCGGGCGGCGGCTGGTCAGGGTTTGTTTCTCGCCGCAATGAATCGCGGGCGGGACAGTCTAATCGAGCGGCGGAATACGGGGCGTCTCTCGGCTTCCGTCAGCCTATTCCTTGGCGGGATTGAGGTAGAGATTCAAGACCATTTCGGCGCGCGGGTCCCATGAGCTGACGATCCGAGCTGACGAGGTTAGGCCGCGATAGTGGGCTTGCACCTGATAGTTGTGGTTGAAACTGAGGCCGCCAAACTCATAACTTCCGTTCTCTTGCGTGTACATGTCGAGTTTCTTTTTGGTCGTCAGATCGGTTAACTCCACGTCCGCCCCTGCGACCGGAAGATTGGAAGCATCGAAGACCTGCCCGGTGACCGTCTTCGTAGGTTTCGGCTTCTTCTTAGCCACCGCCGCGACGGGGGCCCAAGATAGCAGGGCGGCTGCCAGGAGTACGGGCCCAATGGCCTTTCGTCCGGCCGGACGATGAACGGCTCTTGTAAGCCCGAACACCGTCGCGCGCAGGCTGCCGTGCGGCCTATGGCTAGATTTCATCATCTTCTCCTTCGTCATTTTCAATAAGGTCGAGCTCCAGGGGGTTGGTGCTAACAACCTCAAGTTCCGCGCCACATTCCGGACAATCCAACACCTGCCCTTCTTTCACCTGCTCGTCCTCAATGTCCAGCGGCGCCTCGCATTCCGGACAGATTGCCATCGCCTCCTCCTGTCTTAGGATCACTTTCTCTGTACAACCCAAAAGTCTAACCATTTCGTTAATTGATGTCCAGCGCGGGGATGAGGAGTCGGCGGCGTCTGACAGTTTGGCCCAGGGTTGATGGCCAGCAAGCCGAATCGTTGCTGGAGCCGCAGCACCGGGCGTCGCGCTCTGTGGTCTCGCCAGGGGTTTGACTGACGCCCTGATTGCCATTGACAAAGGGTTCTGTGAAGATAGGTAAGCTGCTATCCTGAATGGCTTTTTGCTGACAGCCGGAACCAACGGTCTGCGCAGAGGGAGCCGCTGGAGATAACGGCTGACCGTGCCTTATAACACGGTGGCCTGGGGCCAGCGCCACCTTAACTTACGGGAGGCTGCCGATGAACGCACCGTCAAAATGGCTACTTTGCTGGCTGGGGTTGATGCTTGCCAGCGGGCCGGCTCGAGTTCAGGCTCAGAGCGCCAACGCGCGGGCTCAGGCCATCGTTCGCGAGATGACCTTGCACGAAAAGATTGAGGAGCTGCACGGCATTCGCGATGCCACTCATTTCCGTTACGTTCCACCCATCAAGCGACTGGGTATCCCGGCGCTGCGAATCACCAACGGCCCCGCCGGCGTCGGGCCCGACGGCACCCGTCCGCAGCAACCCGCCACGGCCCTGCCTGCTCCCATCGGGCTAGCTGCATCCTGGGACGTGAAGCTCGCCCGCCTCTACGGCGTCATAATCGGCAAAGAGTCGAGAGACCTTGCCGACGGGCTGCTCGAAGGGCCGGACATCAACATCATGCGCGTTCCTCAGAACGGCCGGACGTTTGAGGCTTTTGGCGAAGACCCGTATCTCGTGAGTCAAATGGCGGTAAACGAAATCGAGGGCATTCAAAGCCAGCACGTCATCGCTGAGGCGAAACATTACGATGCCAACAACCAGGAGACGAACCGATTCAGAATCAATGAGATTATCGGCGAGCGGGCGCTCCATGAAATCTACCTTCCCGCCTTCAAAGCCGCGGTCCAGCAAGCTCACGTGGGCGCGGTCATGTGCGCGTATAACAAAGTGAACGGGGTTTACAACTGTCAAAATAAGCTTCTGCTCCATCAGATTCTGAAAAAGGACTGGGGCTTTAATGGATTCGTTACTTCTGACTTTGGCGCGACCCACAGCACGGTTCGCTCGGCGATGGCGGGCCTCGATCTCGAAATGCCCACCGGGCGCTACTTTTCGAGCGCGCTCAAAACCGCGGTCCAATCGGGCCGCGTGCCCATGTCCGTCATCAACGACAAGTTGATTCGCCGTTTTCGCGCCATGATGGAACTGGGGGTGTATGACCATCCTCCGACGCTTCATCCCATTCCAGTCAAACAGGATGGCCGACTGGCGCGTGAAATTGCCGAGCAATGCATGGTGCTGCTCAAAAACCAGGGCGGACTGCTCCCTCTGGATGGCTCGCGCCTCCATTCCATTGCCCTCATTGGCCCTTACGCGGCGCGCGCCATCACCGGCGGTGGCGGCAGCTCGCATGTGGTTCCCCTTTATACGGTGGATCCGCTCGAAGGGATTCAGCGTCGGGTCGGCCGTGGCGTGAAGGTCAGCTTCAATGACGGCGCCGACGTTGCTGCGGCCGCCGCTTTGGCCAAGTCCTCTGACGTGGCCATTGTCATGGTGGGCGATTACGAGACCGAAGGCCGCGACCACCCCCTTTCCCTCCAAGGCAATCAAGACTCACTGGTGGAAGCGGTAGCCGCCGCGAATCCACATACGGTCGTGGTGCTGAAAAGCGGATCCGCGATCCTCATGCCTTGGGTGAAGCAAGTTCCGGCAATTCTCGAAGCTTGGTATCCGGGGGAGGAAGATGGCAACGCGGTCGCCGCCCTGCTGTTTGGGGACGTCGATCCTTCCGGAAAGCTGCCGATCACTTTCCCCAAACGGCTTCAGGACATCCCCGCAAACACGCCTGAACAATATCCGGGAGTGAATGGCGTCGTTCACTACTCGGAAGGCATTTTCGTCGGCTATCGCCACTATGACGCTGACCACATCCGGCCGCTGTTTCCGTTCGGCTTCGGTCTCTCCTATACCACGTTTCGGTACAAAGCCCTTTCTGTTTCTCCAAAGACGATCTCGCTCAGCGAGCGTTCGAGTCAAACGGTCAGCGTTGATTTCCATGTGACCAACACGGGCCAACGGGCGGGCGCGGAAGTTGCCGAACTCTACGTCGGCTTTCCTCAGACCTCGGCTGTTCCCGAGCCTCCGAAGCAACTCAAAGGCTTTGCCAAGCTGCAACTCCAGCCGGGGGAAACCGGCCACGTGCGCCTCGAACTCAACGCGCGCGACTTTTCTTACTGGAACACGAAGGATCACCGCTGGGCCATTTTGCCAGGGGTTTATAAGATGATGGTCGGCTCGTCTTCGCGCGACATTCTGCTGCGCGGTCAGGTGAGCATCAAGCCCCGCTAGGCGATGGCGCGCAGGCATGTCGCGGCCTATCGAGGCTCACAAAAACACAACGCAGTTTTTCCGCAGAGCCGCTCCATGCGCGGCGGACGCTACTTTTCGAATCGCATCAGCAAGGCGCTGCTTGCCGGCAGGCTGACTTCAAAGACGCGGCCGTGCGGCCGGATCATCTCGCCCGCGCCGGGGGTCCAGCTTCCATCCGCCGCCACCGCATGGCGGCCAAAGGTGATCTTGGCCTCAGCATCGAGCGAGGGGGCTTCAAGGCGCAGCAGGGTCGCTCGCGCGTAGGAGCTTGCGCCGGAAATCCTTGCCTTAACGGATTGCTTGGCGTCTTTGTTAATAAGCACCAAGCTGAGGTCGCCGTTGGGAGCCAGCACCGCGTGGGCCGCGACGTTGGCCGAAGAGCGAGCCTGGACCGGTACGATCCGCCCCGGCGTCGCGGCGTGGAACAGCAGCATCCCGTAATAGAGCGGCTGAGCATGATCGTGGCCGTCCTTAATGCAGATCGGCGTGTAGCCCCGGCAAACAAAACCGCCGTGAAAATTCAGGCCAGCCGCGCCTTGTTCAGCCAGCGTAAAAGCGTAATCGGCCCCCCACAGCCCTGCGGCGAAGACATTGCTCACGCCGTTCTTCCCACCACCCCAGGCCGAATTCGTCTCCGCAATGCGCACCGGCAGGTGGTACGGCCGCGCGTCCGCCACCAACTGCGAAACCTCGCTGGCCACCCGCTCCATCAACTGCGGGCTGAGCATGTTCGGAATGGAGGCGTATTCGGGCGAACTCGGCGGAATGCTCGCCGCGGCGCCCATCGGATAAATATGGTGCGTCGCAAAAACCAGGTAATGGCCCTCGTCCGCCAAAAATCTTGGAAACCACCGCAAGCCTGCCTTGCAGCAGGTGGTCGGCCCGGAAAGGGGCGCGTTCGGCGCGCGGGCGCGAATGGCGCGAGCGTAAGTGCCCCATTCGCGGCGAAAGTCGGTGTAGCCCCAGGTCCGGGGCCGCTGGCCGTTGCGCATAAAAGCGTCCGGCTCATTGCCAATTTCGAGCGCCAGCAAGCGCCGACCTCCATGCCGGACGGCGTAGGCGGCCTCGTCGGCGAAAAGCTTGGGATCGTAATGTCCGAGGTTGAGTCCCAAAATGATCGGCCAGTTCGTTTTGGCCGAGAACGCGAACAAGCGGTCGAGATCCGCTGGCGTCAAGACGGCCCGCCAGCCGGCCATTTTTGTTTCTCCGCTTCGCGACCATCCGGTAAATTCCACGGAGTTGCCGCCAAACCGCAGCGTCCCCTTGCCCAGGTTGGCTAGCAGACGAATCAGCACAAGATTGTTAGGGTCAAAATAGTCGCGCGTCAAATCCGGCGCTTCATAACTAAAGCCCAGAAAATCTTGCGGGATGGCGAGCCCCGGCTCTTGCGGATGGACAGTCACCCGCGCGACCGGAGATTGACAACGCGCTCGCCCCGTCGGGATGAGCAGTATTAAGCTCCCGTAGGCGATGACGACGAAATTACGAATGCCAACGGACCACCGGTAAGCCATCATCACTCCGGCGAAAGGAATGCCTCTATAGTCTCTTCCGGCTTGGACGATGTTGGAAATTGCATTCGGCAGGTAGCGTCGCGTTCCTCTGGGGCTTCATCGGTCCGTTCGAGGCGCAGACGGCTGCTGAGCAGAGGGGTTAGTTGACAGCAGCGGCTGTGGCGGCTTTACGGCTGCGACCGTTGGTTCGCTTCTTTCGAGGCGACTGCCCTTCGGCGGGCTCAAAGGTGGCGAGGCTGGTTACAAATATCTTCACGCCTGCGGTGTCAAAATCAACCGTCGTCCGCTCTTCGTCCCGAGTAACAATCGTTCCCAAACCGTACTTGGCATGACGGATATACTGCCCTGCTTTGAGTGACATAACACTCCTTCGCTCAATAAATCACGGCTCCCCGCGAGGCTTACGTCAAAAACATCTCGCGGCAAATGGAACCACCTTCTCGCCACGCCCCGAGGAACCATGCCCTTCCGCTGCCGCGGGCCGGGCAAACCCTCGTACTGCCAGCGCGTCAGCTCAAGCCAGCGTCGCTCCAGACGACGCTACTAATATATCACAAATTACTGTGATTCGCCATCGAAAAGGGTAACTGCTGTTTCATTATTTCTTGTTAAATGGAATGCGGCTTGCATTTGCGGACGCGCACCATTCATGGGCGAAGCAAGCGCGTGGGCCGGGCTTCAGACGCATTTCCCGTTCTAGCGTCAGGGAGCCTGGCGCCTGGATGGCGCAGTAGTCAGGATGATGCCGCCTTTTTAGGCGTTGACACTCAGAGGCTCGGCTGCAAAAATAGTGCGGAGTGGCAAGCCCGGTCGGAGGGTATGTCGGTGCGGGAAACTCTGGATCAAGTGCGGGAACGGCTGGAGCAGGGACTTCGCGGGCAAGCCGAGCGAATCCAGAAGCTCGAGCAAAGCCTTCACGACCTTACACGACAACACGCTGAACTCGCCCGGGAGGCGCGGGCCGAGATCGAGGCGCTGCAAGCGCGCCCGCCAGCAGGAGTGGCGGGCGTATCTTTGGAAAGTTTATTCGACGCCGTTCAGAAGCTGGCCAAGGCGGGCTCGGCCGAGACAGTGTTTGACCTACTGGTTGAAGAAGGTCATGGCGCAGGCGCGCGTTCAGCGATTTTCCGAGTGAACCATGGCGCGGCCGAGTGTTTTTTGGCTCGTGGCTTCAAGACTCAGGAACAGCGGCTGGCGGCGCTGGCCATTCCTGTTGGCTCGAATGACCATTTCCGCCAGGTTTGCGAGTCAGGCGTGGTGGTTGAAACCCATGCCGCCGCGCTTGGGAGCAAGGACCTGCTCAATGTTTTTGAAGCGGTGGAGGACGCTGAGGTTCTGCTGCTGCCCATCCGCGAGAGAGGCTTGGTTTCAGCGGTGCTGTACTGCGATTCCGGCGAGGGGGATGCGCTGCCCAAGGCAGTGCTCAAGATTCTTGCCGAATTTGCCAGCGCGCAACTCGACCGCCTGTCGGGGTCGGCCGCGGCTCCTCAACCACAAGTTGCGCAGGCTGCGGGAATGCCTGCCCCGACGACGCCGGAAGTCGAGGCCGCCGCTCCCACCGCCACGAAGGAAGAAGCCGAGCCACAAGCAGTCGGCCAGTTAGCTGCGGCGGAGTCTCAGGCTGAGGCACCGGCGCCAGTGGAACCCATCGAGCCACCCCCGGCGGCGCAACCTCCGCAGGCACGCCCCGGTCCGGTCAATGTTGACCAACTCAGCGAGACCGAGCAGAAGGTTCACCGAGACGCCAAGCGATTTTCGCGTCTGCTGGTATCTGAAATCGAACTCTATAACAAAACCAAGGTGGCGGAGGGTCGAAAGAATGGCGACCTTTACAGCCGGTTGAAGACCGACATTGAGCGCAGCCGCCAGACCTACCAGAAGCGATTCGGAAGTACATCCGCCAGCCAATTCGATTATTTCCACGATGAACTCGTCCGCGCCTTGGCTCAGGGGGATCCTTCCTTGCTAGGTCCAGACTATCCTGGCCCGATGGCGTGAAGCTCCGGCCCAATGACCTGATGTGGGTTGTGGCGCTGCTAGTCGGCGCGACGGGGGCAGCGCCACGCTTGATTCAGCCAACCTCTCGGATCGGCCACCTGCCCCCACGCTTGATCTCGCTTGCTTCCGAGGCAACTCATCCGCAAGCGTGGGCAGCCCTGCGCGCTTACGCAACGGGCGCCCCGCGGGGTGAAGTTCGCGGTTATGCCTATTTCACGCTGGGATACCGCGAGTATCGAGGGGGTGAGGCCGCGCCCGCGGCGGTGGATCTGGCCCAGGCCCTCGAGGACGACTTCCCCCTACGCGATCTCGCCACCTACTACCTTGCCCGGGCCGACTACGATGAAGGCGAGACCGCGCAAGCCGCGAAGCTCTTGCGTTCCTTTCAGCGCGAATTTCCCAACAGTACACTCCTCGCTCACGCCATGGGCCTTCTTGCTTGGGCAGACCTTCAGTCAGGTCAGCCAGACCAGGCGATTCAGGCCCTGACCGCGTATCCTCAGACATTCCAACGTCCCAATCTCGAGCTGGAGTTGGCGCTGGCCTATAAAGCTACTGGAGACTTGTTGGCCGCAGCGCGCATCGCGGAGGACGTTTACTACGCTTCTCCGGCCGCGCCCCAAGCGAAGGTCGCTCGGCTGACTTTACGGGCGCTTGAGACGCGGCTCGGCGCTCAGTACCCTCGCGTTTCTGACCGGATTCAGGCCGCGCGAGCGGAAGCGCTTTTTCGAGCAGGGCATTTTGGCAAGTCTCTGAAGGAGTACTCCCGCCTGGTGAAGGAATATTCTGGCAGCCAGGAACTTTGGGATTGGACACTCGGCCAGGCGCTCTGCCTCTTGCGGCTCAACGAAGAAGCGCAAGCCATTCGAGTTCTCCGCTCCGGTGTGCCGCTTTCACCCTCGCTCGATGCCGAGCGGTTGAGGCTGTTGGTCGAAGCCTATATGGACTTGAACGACGAACGCGACATGACCCATGCCCTGAATCAGCTCCGAATCCATGACTCGCGCTCGAACTGGTATGCCGAAGCGATTTATTCTACGGCGGCCTATTACGAAGATAAAGGGAACGTCCGGCTTGCGGGTGTATTTTATCTTACCGATGCCGAGGCTTTTAGGGGAACTCGGTGGGGTCGGCAGGCCGCCTGGCGACTAGCCTGCCTGGATTACGCTGAACGCCAGGCTAAGCCGGCTCGCGCGGCCCTAATCGGCTACATCGAGCGCTATCCGGCTTCAGAGCGCGTGGCCGGAGCGTTGTACTTTTTGGGGCGACTGGCGGAGGACCAAGGCGAAATAAGCCTGGCCCGCCATCTCTACGGGCTGGTGGCGCGGCGCTACCCGCATGATTATTACGCGCTTCAATCCGCCATTCAAAGGAGCCGCTTGAAGCGGGTCCGGCGCGCCGGGGAGAAAGCGGCGCAGGCAGACTTCAGCAAGCTGGCCGCTCTGATTCCGGCTTCGCCATCTCCTCGGTGGCCGGTTTGCGTGGACCCCTGGGGCGAGCCAGCCTTACGCCCTTATTTGTTGTTGGCCTCTCTCCACCTGGGACGCCTAGCCAGCCAATGCCTGCGCGAGCTCGCAAAAGAGAGCCCATCCCAACCTGTTTTACTCTTCGCTTTGAGCCAGATCGAGGCGGAACGAGGGCGGCCGGATATTGGGATTTATCTGACGGGCCAATGGCTCGGGCATTATCAGGAGATGTCATTTCGAGAACTCCCGGACCCGCTTTGGACGTTGCTTTATCCGCGCGCTTATTGGCTGTTGGTGAAACGCGAAGCGCCGCTTTTCGGCCTGAATCCTTTTCTGGTGATGGCGGTGATCCGCCAAGAGTCAGGGTTTTACCCGGAGGCCGTTTCTTCCGCGCACGCGGTTGGCTTGATGCAGATTCTCGAACCGTTTCGATCTTATCGGGCGCGACTCTTGAGCGAGCGCCTGGAGAACCCTGGGTACAACGTGCGCGCCGGATGCGCTTACCTTAACCGGCTCCTGCGCCGCTATCGGGGAAAAGTCTCGCTGGCTCTGGCAGCTTACAACGCTGGCCCCACGCGCGTGGACTCGTGGCTGAGCATTTATCCATTTCGCTCGCGAGAACAGTTTATTGAAATGATTCCGTTCCCCGGCACTCGCGCTTACGTGCGTGCCGTGCTTCGAGACCAAATCCTCTACCAGCGGCTGCTGACCGGCAGAGTAGCGTACCGAGCCTGCGCCGCGAGCGACCGGTAGCCATCTCAGTGATTTCGCCGTGCTGTGGGGGCTGATCCACGGCCTCGATCCCGCGACGGAGAAAACACCGTCGCGGCTACCCAGTGCCGTGCATCCTAAATCGCTTTCCGGCGCGCGACTTGTGGCACGGCCATCTTGGCCGTGGTTTGACACGGGCGGGACGCCCGTGCCACCTCGCGCCATTGTAAAGGGGCGTTGGACGCATGACGCTAGGCTGCGAGGAACTTCGTCAACCGTCATTCCCGCGTGGCGAATCAGGGCGCGAAGCGTGCCCACGGATAGCTCTCGATGTTGGGGGACGGAGAAATTGGCGCGCTGCCCGGACTTGGCCATCACCACATGCCTCCCTACCTGCCCGAGAACACGCCATCCGGCTCTCTCGAGAGCCTTCACCGCTTCCTTGCCGGGAATATTGGCGAGCCGCGCCACTGGGCTAAACGGAGACCAGGATTTCGGGTTGATTGGGCCGGCGGGATTGAGCGGCGGCCTTCTGATCTTCTGCCCAAAGCCAAGCGGCAATCGCTTCCTTGATGTTCGTGAGGGCCTCCTGCTCGTCTTTGCCTTGGGAGACGCAGCCCGGCAGAGCCGGACACTCCGCAACCATCCAGCCATCCTCGGCTTGGGTCAGCGTGACGTGGAAAACCATGCCCTTATCCTAGCAGACGCCCCACAGCCCCGCAATGAAATTGCGGCGGCCAGCCGCGCCGACCGCCATGAGCGGACGAGCGGCCCGGAAAAAAGGGCGCCGCGCGAAATCGCAGAGCGCAAACTGCGACGCTCTGCGCCAGCCACCGCGCGCGGTCACGACGGCTCCCTCTTCGTGGCCCATCCTTTTTCGGTCAACACCTTTCTGGCCAGGAGAATCTGCTGTCGAGAGAACTGGCATTTGCCGGGGGCCCAGGCATAGAACCGCTGCACCAACTCGTCATCAGACGCGGGTTGGCCACGGGAGACGAGCCAATGCACTGTAGAAAGTAACTCCAGGCCGAACGACGACTCGAAGCCCTCGACGAGCTGACATACGCGCTCGAAGTGAGCCTTCGTCTCCGGCCGCCCCGCGAGGGTGGCTCTCGCGTCGGCGACCGCCCCGGGCACTAACTCCAGTGTCTTTTCGGGGTGGTCGCCTCCCTCCCCGTAACCGGAAACATAGTAACCTTCCATGGCTCTGAGGACGTGTCGTAAGTTTTCGGCGTAGGGACCGTAAGGGGCCTCCACGAAGCGGAGCCGTAGCCGCTCGCCAGCCTCCTGCATGAAATACATGAGCTTGTGCACTTCCAGCAGCGTGATGAAGGGGTCGAGCAAGCCCGCCCGGTAGCGGTCCACCAAGCCAACAAGGGCGGCGCGACCCGGTGTCATCTCCGGGACTGCGGCACGCTTAGTCTTGGTGCGCGGCGGTCGGGCTAGGTGGGGTTCAAAAACAACAACCCGGATCTCCGGCAGCGCCAGGATGGCCTCCTCAATACGCGGACGCACAACGGCCCAATCGAGTCCGCCGAGCCCGGCGCCGAGCGGCGGAATGGCCAGCGAGCGGATCGCGCGACTGCGAACCTCGCCCACAAGTGCCTCAAGCCCTTTTTCGATGTCCTCGATGCGCGCTTTTCCGCGCCAGTGGCGTTTGGTTGGAAAATTAATGACATATCTCGGGCCCGTGAGCTTGCCAGTGGCAAACACGAACAACCGCCCGGGCTCGACCTGCCCGAGGCGGCAGGCTGACCGGTAGGCTCTGAAGTTCTCCGGGAACGCCTCTTTGAACCTGAGGGCCACACCACGCCCCATGATGCCGACGCAGTTGACCGTGTTGACAAGCGCCT
>JAJYNF010000341.1 GCA_021786455.1 Acidobacteriota bacterium | reverse complement strand
GGGCGACAGGTTCAAGACCTGCTGCCTGTCGGCGAGGCGTCGTGAAACAGGATGAGGAGGAACGCGAATGAAGGCCATCTATTATGGAATTATCGGCTGTCTTGTTCTTACTGTTTATGGGTGGGCCCGATCTGCTCCCGCGAACCGCACTCGCCACGATCAGGCCGATCCTGTCCCTTACGCCAACATGCCCGATTGGGCCGTTCCATTTGGGCGATTTCGCAAGCCTTACTATGAGTTTTATATTCAGCCGAGCACTCTCGCCTACGACGGCGCGGCTCGCGAGGCGCCCGAGGGGATTCTGAGCCAATTGAAGACGATTAACATCGGAGTCCTGTCGCCCCTCGACAAGGATAATCCGGATTCTGCTTATGGAATTCCGATGCTTCACGGCGCCGAGTTGGCCGTCGAGCAGGCCAATGCCCGAGGTGGCTATCATGGAAAACCTTTCGCTCTGAAAGTGCACGACGACTTACCGCTCTGGGGCGCTTCGGCGATGGCCATCGTGAAGATGGATTACGACCAACACGTGTGGGCCATGCTCGGTTCCGTCAACGCTGCTTCAACCCACATCGAGCTGCGAGCAACCCTGAAACTCGAAATCCCGATCATTGATACCGCTACTAACGACCCCACCGTGACGGAGACCCGAGTTCCCTGGCTGCTACATAATTTTCCGGATGACCGGCAACAAGGTTACGCCCTTGCCGATTACATCTTTAACCAACTCAAGCTGAGGCATGTTGCCGTGCTGCGGTCCACCAACCGTTACGGTCGCCTCGGTGACGCCGTGTTTCTTGATGTCGCACGGCGACTCAGCCATCAACCTGTGCTCGAGGCCAAGTACAATCCGGGCGAGCAAAGTTTTTCCACGCAGTTGCGAATGATCCAACAACAGGGAAGCGATGCTGTGGTGATCTGGGGGAACGCCTCGCAGGCCGGAAGGATTCTCCGGCAAATGCGAGCGATGGGAATGAAGCAGCGGGTTTTCGCGAGCAGCCGCGCCTGCTCCCCGCAAGTCATCAAGATCGCCGGGCGGGCGGCTGAGGATTTGGTGACGGCCTGTGCTATGAATCCTGATCGAAAGGACCCACAATGGCTGCGGTTCCAACAGGCATTCTCACGGCAATTTCATGCCGAACCTGACGCTTATGCCGCATACGCTTATGACGGAATGAATATTTTAATTGGGGCCATTGAGGAAGCCGGGCTCAATCGGGGCAGAATCATGGACGCCTTGCGCCAATATGAGATGAAAGGTTACCACGGGGTCGCCGGCTACGCTTTCTTCGATTACACGCTGAATAACATTGCGCCGATCACTATGGGTCAAGTGAGTAACGGCCAATTCATTTATTGGCCGGAGCGTCGCACGGATTGGGGAGGTCCGGTCCCGCCCTTCATGCGGGCAGCGACTCTTGCGACGGGCCGGTAGGGTAGAACCCTGACGACAATGCTTTTCAACAATTCTTTCCGTACCACCTTTCTCCTGGCTGGATTTCTCGCCCTGTCGGGGGCTGCCATTTGCGCCGCCGGGCAATCCAGGCCCTCAAGAGTACCGTATGCCTCCATCGGCGGCGCCAAGTACGCGGGCCCCAATCGCGAATCCGCATACGACCTGAAAGGGCCCACGATTCGTATTGGGTTGATGGCGCCGCTCCACGGGCCGGAGAAGTCCGCCGGCCAAGCAATCGTCGCCGCGGCGAAGCTCGGGCTCCAAAACGCCATGCGGGTGCCCCTGCCGGACGGACGCCGGATCTCTCTCACCATTGTGGACACGAGCGTTCCTCCCTGGGGCGCGCTCGGAGATGAAATCATTCGGATGGTCATTCAGAAAAAAGTTGTCGCCATCGTCACTTCGGCAAGCGCGGTGACGGCGCATCTGAGCGAGCAAATTGGCACCAAGATCGGCGTTCCGGTGCTGACGCTGTCCAGCGACCCCACGACCACGGAAATTCATTTGCCCTGGATCTTTCGCATGGGTCCGAGTGATAAGCAACAGGCACGCATCATTGCCCACCAGCTTTACCAACAGGATGGCTTCCACCGAGTGGTTCTGGTGAGCGAGCTCAACCCGGGCGGCCGCGCGGGCGCAACCGCCTTCACGAAGGCCATGCGCAGGCTTGGAGCATCACCCCCCGTGTCCTTCGTCATCAACCCTTCAAAGGCCGATCTCGATCGTTTGGCGAAGGTGATAAAAGTGGATTCTCCGCAGGCCGTCGTTTTGTGGACGCCTCCATGCGAAACCAGCCTCGTAATCGCATTGGTCCGCCGGGCCGCCCATGGGGCGGTCATTTATCTTTGTCAGGCGTCCGCCCAGGCGGGTTCTGGCATCACCTTCCCATTGTCCGACGCGACGTTGCAACCGTCACCGCCGCGCGGGCGCGTTTTCGTCGTGGTTTCTCGGCAATGGGGCAATCAAATTGGACAACAGTTTGCGCGCCGTTACGACGCTGAGACTGGGAACAATCCGACTCCGGTTGCTGCCGAGGCGTATGATGCTGTGACCCTTATCGTCAGGGCGCTTCGTAAATCCGGCCCAAACCGCGCTCGCCTGCGCGACCAGCTCGCGGCGGGGCAAGGCTTCTACGGCGTCTCGGGACTGATTTCCTTTGACAATCAAGGAAACAATCGCGCCGTCGCCCAGCTTATCGGTCTTCGACTACTCAAACCTCAAGCGAAAAAAGTTGACCCGAGACAGGTCTCCGGATTTAACGTCGTCTCGATCAAGAAAGGGATGGTCCTCAAGGGAAGATAGATAATTACCGCGAGGAGGACACGATGGCGCAGTTATTTTCAAACTCTAAACCCTACGACGTCATTATCGTTGGCTCAGGGGCTGGCGGAGCGATGGCAGCTTACGTCCTCACGCGAGCGGGAGCGAAGTGTCTGATGTTGGAGGCTGGAGGCTGGTACGATGCCGCTCGCGATTCCAAATGGCTTGAGTGGGTGTACGACGCGCCACATCGCGCGGCGCCTGGTCCGGCCAAAGACGGCTTCGATTCCTTTTTGGCTGCGGTGGGTGGTTGGGAGGTCCCTGGCGAGCCGTACACTTCAGCGCCCGGAGCAGATTGGATGTGGTTCCGCGCTCGGATGTTGGGGGGGCGAACCAACTCTTGGGGACGGATTTCGCTTCGGATGGGCCCCTACGATTTCAAGCCTTACAGCCGTGACGGAAAAGGTTTCGATTGGCCGATTAGCTACGACGACCTGGCGCCGTACTACGACCGGGTGGAAGAGCTGATTGGCGTCTTCGGTTCGGTTGAGGACATCGTAAACCTTCCCAACGGAAAGTTTCTTCCTCCACCTGTACCCCGCTGTTACGAGCTGCTCGTCCAGAAGGCATGTCGCAAGCTCGGTATTCCTTGCATTCCCTCCCGCTTGGCGATACTGACCCGCCCGCTGAACGGCCGCCCTCATTGCCATTACGTTCATCAGTGCGGACGTTGCTGCCGCCTGGGCTCCAACTTTTCTTCTCCCGTTGTGTTGCTGATCCCCGCCCGCACCACAGGTAATCTCGAAATCCGAAACAACGCGATGGTCCGCGAAGTGATAACCGGTCCTGATGGCCTGGTTACCGGCGTTTCCTACATCGACAAAAAATCCCGCCAGGAAGTTCAAGTTCGCGGCAAGGTGCTTGTGCTTGCGGCAAGCTCCTGCGAAACAGCGCGTCTGCTTTTGAATTCGCGCAGCGGACGCCACCAAAACGGATTGGCCAATTCCAATGGCATGGTCGGAAAATACTTGATGGATACGGTGATGTCCGACGTTACAGGGTTCTTCCCCCAGATGATGGGATTGCCGCCCCATAACGAGGACGGGGTAGGAGGAATGCATCTCTACATGCCGTGGTGGGGTTACCAAAAGCAGTTCCGTCACGAATCGCCTTTTTCTCGAGGATACCATATCGAATTTGGAGGTGGACGCGCCGGGATGCCTCACCCCGGGGTGCTTAGCGGTACCCAAAATTATCTGGGCGGCGGATATGGCGAGACGCTGAAGGAGGGTTGTCGAAAGCTCTACGGTTCTTTCATTGGCTTCCACGGCCGCGGCGCGGTAGTTCCAAACGCCGAGAGCTATTGCGAAATTGACACCAACATATTGGATCAGTGGGGCATTCCAACTCTGAAGTTTCATTTCAAGTGGGGCGACGAGGAAATTCAGATGGCTCGCCATATGCAACAGACTTTTCAAGAGATCGTCGAGACAGCCGGCGGGAAGGTAGTCCAGTCAGCCGGTGCCGAAGAAAGGTGGGGCATTTCGCGCGGCGGACAAGGCATTCACGAGGTGGGGACGGTTCGCATGGGAGAAGATCCGAAAACGTCGGTTCTTAATCCTCACTGCCAAGCATGGGACTGCAAGAACCTTTTTGTCGCCGATGGCGGTCCCTTTGTCAGCCTTGGCGACAAAAACCCCACCCTAACGATCATGGCGCTGGCCTGGCGAACCTCGGGGTTTATTGCTGACCAAGTCCGACAAGGGAACCTCGGATAAGATTCGGAAAATGCCGTTAAACACCGTTACCGCCGTCAACGCAAGAGAGCCTTCGGGTCCGGGGTAAGGAGGCAACGTGAAAAAGGGGAGTCCAAACCACCATCCGCGCTTTGAACGGCGTGACATCCTGAAGACACTGGTTGCTGTCCCAAGCGCGGCGTTGATTTCAGGGGCCTCGACCGCGGCCGTTGCGGCCGAAAGATTGGCGGAGACATCCGCATCTCGGAAGAGTCAGGATCCTTACCAACCAAAGGTTCTGAATCCGCGCGAGTGGAGGACGGTGGCGGCCTTGTGCGAACTCATCGTTCCCGCCGACTCTCGCTCGATGAGCGCTCGAGAGGCTGGTGTTCCGGAGTTTATTGACGGCTGGCTTGATTTTAAGCGAGGAAATCTTCTAGCCGAAATTCGCGGCGGCCTCACATGGCTCGATATGGAATGCCAGCGCTCGTTCGCGCTTGCCTTCGCGGATTGCTCACGAACTCAGCAAGAACATATTCTGGACCGCATTGCCTACCCTGAAAAAGCAGATCCCGAGGACGCCGCCGCCGTAAGCTTTTTCAATCGCTTTCGTGATCTGGTGATCAGCGGTTTTTATACCAGCGCCGCTGGAATAAGGGACTTACCGTACATCGGCAACGAACCGCAGTCAGAGTGGAACGGGTGCCCAGCAGCGGTCCTGGCAAAGTTGGGACTCAGCCGAGGGTAGGGACGAGAGTGGTTGGGCGGTCCGAATCCCCTTGGGCCAAAGCAATGGATCGGAGGAGGTCTCTGGTGCCTAGTTTTCAGGTGACCTTCATCCATAGTGGTGCAGCAAGCGGTCGAGCATGGCCCTGGGAGCAGCGGCGCACCCGATTTCTCCGCCAAAACCATCTTTCACGAATTTCGGAGTGTAGCCGGTATGGTTCAGATGCGCATGCGTCAGCGCCAGCCAGTGGATGCTTTTCGGCTCGACCGGCAACGGGTTCCAGTTCCGCAGGCGCAGTTCCTTTTAACCATGGAACAGCCCGCAATCAATCATCAGCCGCTCGCCCGTGCAATTGAGCAGGTACCTCGAGCCGGTCACCGTCCCCGCCGCGCCGAAAAATTGAAGTGTGGGCATATCAACTCCTGCGAGCCACGAAACACCGAACCCAACCGGACAGCGTCGCGTCACGGAAAATCTGGCCCTCAGATCACAACACTTTCCCGATATTCCCCGAAAACCTGCCGCATCGCGTCGGAGATTTCGCCGACTGTGGCATAAGCTTTCACGGCTTGGAAGATCGCGGGCATTACGTTTTGATCGCTCCGCGCCGCCGCCTCAACGGCAGCGAGAGCCGCCCGGACTCGCGCGTCATCGCGCCGCTTGCGAAGCCGGCGCACTCGCTCCACCTGCTGGCGTTCGATCTCAGGATCAATTTTAAGAATCGGCGTGTTGGCCTTCGCTTGTTCCTGATAGCGATTGACGCCCACGACCATCCGCTCGCCCGATTCAATCTTCTGTTGCGTTTTGAAAGCCGCCTGCTGGATTTCCCGCTGCACGTACCCGTTTTCGATAGCCTGCGGCATGCCGCCGAGCGCGTCAATTTTGCGGAGATATTCTTCCGCCGCAACTTGCAAATCATTTGTCAGCTTCTCCATCGTGTACGATCCGCCGACCGGGTCGGGCGTGTTGGCCACGCCGCTCTCATGCGCGATGATCTGTTGAGTCCTGAGCGCCACCAGCGCCGATTCCTCCGTGGGCAGCGCCAGCGCCTCGTCGAAGGCGTTCGTGTGGAGCGATTGCGCCCCGCCCAGCACCGCCGCCAGCGCCTGGAGCGTCACTCGCGCGATGTTCACGTCCGGTTGCTGCGCGGTCAGGGTTGAGCCGCCGGTTTGGGCGTGAAAGCGGAACATCCACGATCGCGGATTTTTGGCCTTCAATCGCGCCCGCGCGATCCGTGCCCACAGCCGCCGCGCGGCGCGGAATTTGCCGATTTCTTCCAGAAAATTATTGTGCGCATTCAAAAAGAATGAAATGCGCGGGGCAAACGCATCCACCGCGAGCCCGCGCCGGATCGCCGCCTCGACGTAAGCGATAGCATTCGCGAGCGTGAACGCGATCTCCTGCGCCGCCGTCGAGCCCGCCTCGCGGATATGGTATCCGCTCACGGAAATCGTATTCCATTCGGGCGCTCGCTCCCTGCAATAGGCGAAAATATCCGTGACCAGCCGCAGCGCCGCCGGCGGCGGGTAAATATAGGTTCCACGGGCGATGTATTCCTTCAGGATGTCGTTTTGGGCCGTTCCCGAAAGCTTGGCGAGGTCGGCGCCCTGTTTCTCCGCCACGGCGAAATAGAGCGCCAGCAAGATCGGAGCCGTAGCATTGATGGTCATCGAAGTGGAAACGCGCTCGAGCGGGATGCCCTCAAACAGCGTTTCCATGTCTTCGAGCGAATCAATCGCCACGCCCGACCGCCCCACCTCGCCTCGGGCCATCGGATGGTCCGAATCGAGGCCGATCTGCGTGGGCAAATCGAACGCCACAGAAAGCCCGGTCGTGCCCTGCGACAGCAGATACCGGTAGCGCGCGTTCGACTCGCGCGCCGATCCATAGCCGGCGTATTGCCGCATCGTCCATAATCGGCTGCGATAGCCTGTGGGATAAATTCCGCGCGTGAAGGGAAACTCGCCGGGATAACTCAGGTCCCGCTCTGCGCCCCAGCCGGTCAGGTCTTCGGGCCGATGGAAGGCGCGCTGGCTGCTCGGCTCATTCCCGGGATATCTTTGGTTTCGGTCGGATTTCTGATTTGCGCTCATGGAGGCTGTCGCCGCGATGTCCTCTTTGCCCGGAGCGATGGCTGTATCAGCGGCCTGTAGCCGCGGCGCTCGGCTATCGCACGCTCCGCGCCTTGGCAAAGGAATAGAGCGAGAAAATCATCAGCACGGCGGCAAACGCCGCCATCACCGTAAAACCTACGACCCCGCTGTTGGCCTGATGCCGGTGCTCTTGCCACATTTCAATCGCCACGGCCGCGCCCGACACCGCGAGGAAAAGAAAAATCAGCGCAATGGCCAAATGGAAAATCCTCTGCGTGTGTCGCACGCCTCGCTGGAACCGTTCCGCAATCTTTCCCAAATCCAAACCTCGCGTTGGTCTCTTCAATCATCCTAGCAGTTTGCCAAAAAACGTTGTAGGGGCGCCTTTACGCCGCCACGATGCCGGGGCAACGCGACCCTCGTGGCGGGATGAACTTCACCCCCTCATCCTTACGGCCTTGTCCATGCGCGGTTCTTCTCTTACTCTAAAAGCGGGCGATTTCGATGCGCCTTGCTCAATCCATTCCATACCGCCTAGGCGACGAACTGAGCCTTCTCGCCGCGGTCGAAGGTCGTCCGGCGGTTTTTGCGTTGTTCTTTTCCGACAATGTGGACGGGGGCGTGCCCTATCTTTCGCGCACGCGTGACTTGCGCCGCCGCCTGGCGCGGCTCCTCAACGAATCATCTGGAACGTCGAAGCGCCTCAACCTGCGCGCTATCACCCACCGCATTGAGTTCCAATACGTCGGCTCCACCTTCGAGGCGCAATGGCTTCTCTACCTTTTGAATCGCAAATTCTATCCGCGTCTCTATCGCCAGCGCCTGCGATTGAAGCCGCCCGCTTTGCTTAAAATCAATCTTCGCAACCGTTTTCCGCGCTGTTATCCCACGCGCCGCCTAGCCCATGACGGCTCGCTTTATTACGGCCCGTTTCCTTCCCGCGCCTCCGCGGAGCGGTTTGCCGGCGAATTCCTCGACCTGTTCAAAATTCGCCGTTGCGTCGAGACGCTTCACCCCGACCCGTCGCATCCCGGCTGCATCTACTCGCAAATGAAAATGTGCCTCGCGCCCTGCTTCGCCGGCTGCGCGGATGATGAATATCAACGGGAGTTGGGCCGCGTGGTGAGTTTTCTCGACGCTGCCGGGCAGCCGCTGATCGAGTCGTTGCGCGACGAGCGCGACCGCGCCTCCGGGGCGCTTGACTTCGAGTCCGCTGAGCGCGCGCATCGAAAAATCGAACAGGTCAATGAAGTTCTGCGCTCGCGTCCCGTGCTCGTCTCGAACCTCGGCCGGCTCAACGCGCTCATCGTCTTGCCCGGCGTTGCGCCGCGCACTGTCGCATTTTTTCGCCTCGCCGGCTGCGAATTGCGCGGCCCTGCCATGCTCCTGCTCGACGAAAACGTTCCCCAACCCGAGCCGCTCGACCAGCAACTCGACCGCCTCGCCGCTTCGCTCGCTCCCGCCGCTTCGCCATCGGCGTGCGGCATTCAGAGCCCCGATGCCGTTCGTCGGTATGAAGAATCTGCTTCATCCTTCAGTCACGCGGGCGCTCCGCCCTCCTCACGTCATTCTGATCCCACCGTGGCGGGAGAAGAATCTGCTTTGCCACGCAGACCCCGCAGCCAGGCGGCCTCTGCCTCATGGGAGCATCTCGCCCTCGTATCCCGCTGGTATTACAGCAGCCACCGCGAAGGTGATTTGATGATGCTCACGCCCGGCGGCGCGCTGCCGCATCGGCAGCTCATCCGTCTCTGCCGAAAGCTGGTGGAGGGAGACTCGACACCCCACCCATGCAGCTAGCGTGGCGCCCCGCGTAATTGTTTACAGCGCGACGGTCATTCCGAAACCCGATGATTTTTATCGGGCCGAGGAATCTGCTTGTTTCCGAGCAGAAAAGCAGATTTCTCGCTTCGCTCGGAATGACGGCCTCCCGAGGCCGTTGCAAAGAATTAAAGGGGACACCATGCTAGCGTCGAGCAGCGCCCATCAGTTGAATCACTTGGCCTCAAGGGTAAGAATTAGAACACGACCGAGCGATTTGTACTCGTTGTTGCTCCCGGGGGGCGGCTCGACGCTTGAGTCGAAAGCCCTAGTCCCGCTTGCCACCATCATGGTTCGCGGACTTGCTTGACGATCGAGCGTGTTAAACCCGCTTCATGCTGAGCCAGATTGTGTTACCCTGCCATGGTCCTTGATTCGACAGGGCAGAACCACCATTGGGGAGGCATCGTGAATTGCTTAGCTAAACAGGCAGCGATCTGCCCCGGGCGTGTGAGGGGACGAGTCTGGCTGTGCGCCCTGCTGCTCGGGATCCTTTCCGCGAAGGGCACCGCGCTCGGCGGTAGTTTGAAGCTAACCCGCGCTCCCGGGGCGCGCGTCATCAACCTGACCGGCGTCGGATATTTCGACGAGCCTTCCATCGCCGTCAATCCACTCAACCCCCAACAACTGGTGGTGGCTTACCAGGTGCCTGCCCACATTGTCTATTCGCAAGACGGGGGCGCGCGCTGGGAACTGGCTTCGGGCGCGGCTCCGTCTAACTATCGGGTTTCTGGAGACGTTTCCGTCACGTTTGACAATCACGGCCGCGCCTTTCTTTGCTACATCGCGTTTGACAAACTGGGC
The DNA here is from genome assembly GCA_021786455.1 of Acidobacteriota bacterium. Taxonomy (GTDB): domain Bacteria; phylum Acidobacteriota; class Terriglobia; order UBA7540; family UBA7540; genus JAKCCV01. The sequence goes on along the minus strand of JAJYNF010000341.1, from coordinate 3,774 downwards.
ACAGAAAACTATTGGGCGCACGGGGCGACTCGGAACGGCGTCTTCGTCCGACGCTCTCCTGACGGCGGCCGGCACTGGCAACGGCGCGCCGTGCCGTTGTTGGCTCATCCGACCGAGCCCGGTATCCCTTTTGAAGACAAGCCCTATATTGTAGCGGACAACAGTCACGGCCCTTACGCGGGAAACCTTTACGTGGGGTGGACGCATTTCACGCTCTCAAAATCCGTCATTTATTTTTCACGGTCAACCAATAGCGGCAAAAGCTGGTCACAGCCGATCCAGATCAGCACCGTGCCCGGGCTGCCGCGCGATGACAACGGGGCGCTCGAGGGATTTACGGGCACAGTCGGGCCGCATAGTAGGCTCTACGTAGCATGGGCCGACGGGCAGGGCATCGTTTTTACTTCCTCCACCGACGGCGGCAAGACGTTCCGGACGCCGCGCCGCGTGATTGACACCGCTCCGCCCTATTTTAAGGTTGAAGACGTGAGCCGCTCAAACGGTTTCCCCGTTCTCGGAATAGACCCGCATACCGGGCGGCTTTACGTTGCCTGGAGCGATTACCGTAACGGTGACGTGGACGTGTTTGTTTCCACTTCTTCCGACCACGGCCAAACCTGGGGGCCGGCCGTGCGAGTGAACTCCGACCCATTGCACGACGGTGCGGATCAGTTTTTCCAATGGTTGGCGGTGGACCCGGTTAGCGGCGCCGCCAACGTCATTTTCTACGACCGCCGAGGCGACCCTCATAACCGCAAGGCCACTCTTACGCTGGCCCGCTCGACGAACGGGGGCAAAAGTTTCGTCAACTATGCGTGGACGCGAAAGGCCTTTGATCCGCGGGGCGATTTTATTGGCGACTACACCGGTCTTGCTGCATACGCCAATCGGGTGTTCGGCGTGTGGACTCAGGAGGCTGGCAGAAGCCTCTTCCACCGCGCAAGCGGGCCGCCCGCAGCTCCCCGGCCGTTCCGTCGCACGCTGGTGCGATTCGGGATCGCTGATTTTAAGTAAGGTGATTCAGGATTGCTTCTTCGAAGGACGGGCAGCGCCGGACTACAGCAGGAACCCGCTCTCGCACGGACCGTTCCTTCCCAAGAACCGAGATTGGCGGGTAACGCGAAGTTCCGCTGACAGCAGGGGGCAAAATGGGAATTAAGCCTTTGGATGGCTGCAACTCGCGGCGAGGCGAGAACTATCTGGTGTGCTCATGTATATGTTCATATGTATCTGGGCAAGGCGGATAGAGTGTGATTGCTTGTCCTCATGTACATCACCGTCGTCCCCAACCGCAACTCCCCGCCCACCGTCCTGCTGCGCCCAGGCTGGCGCGATCGCTCCGCGCGGCGTAGTCGGAATGGCCTCGGGGTGGAAGATGGCGGTCTTTGCGCTATTCGCCGATGCCTTGCGCCATGAAGCCTCCGTCCACGGCGATGAAGGCGCCGGTCACGAAGCTGGCGCTGTCGGAGGCGAGAAAGATGGCCGCGCCCTTGATTTCCTCGAGCTGGCCAAAGCGCTTCATGGGCGTGTGCGAGAGGATGGAGTCGCGGCGCGCGGGCCGGTGGATGAGGGCGGTGTTGAGCGGCGTCTCAAAGACGCCCGGGGCGATGGCGTTGACGGTGATGTTGTGCTTGGCCCACTCGGCGGCTGACGGGAACCACGTCGGCACCCGCTTGCGCCACGCCGACGGCGATGGATTTTTCAATTCCGCAGGTGGCGTCAAAAACCAGGGCGCGCTGAAGCGACTGCCGTTTGCGGGTGTGTCTTGAAAATCAGTCATGGGCCAGTTGACGGCTCCGGCGGGCGAGCAAACGCGCGGCTCGGGCAAGTTCCCGGCGGACAGAAGACGGCGCGGTACCCCCGACGACTTGGCGTTGCTCGAGTGAACCGCTGATGGACTTTGCAACAGCGATTAGCTTCGCATCCCAGGAAGGGATGATTCGGCGCGCTTGGGATGCGTTGAGCTCGCCGAAAGTGAGGTTGCGCGCCTCGCAGAAGTTGACCAGGCGCCCGACCTGTTGATGCGCCTGAGCAAAAGGAACGCCGCGGCGGACGAGTTCATCCGCCACGTCGGTGGCCGTGAGAAAGCCGAGCGCCGTGGCCCTGGCCATCCGGGCGGGGTTGAGGCGAAGGGTTCGGACGAGGCGGGCCATCAGCCGCAACGCGTCACACGCCGTATCCACGGAATCGAACAAGGCGAATTTGTCTTCCTGCAAATCGCGGTTGTAAGCGAGCGGCAAGCCTTTGAGAAGCGCCAACATGCCGGCAACTTTCCCGATCAAGGTAGCGGCTTTGCCGCGAATCAGCTCGAGCGCGTCGGGATTCCGTTTTTGGGGCATGAGGCTGCTCCCGGTGGAATAAGCGTCGGCCACGCGAACGAATCCGAAGGAGGGAGAAGAATAAATGATGAAGTCTTCGGCCAGCCGACTCAGATGGACCAGGGTCAGGGCCGAGATCCAAATTGCTTCCAAAACCATGTCTCGAGCGGAAGTGGCATCGAGGCTGTTGCGGGCAGCGCGAGCGAAACCCAACTCGCGCGCGAGACGCTCGCGGTCAATGGGGTAGGCAGCGCCCGCAAGAGCCCCCGCGCCCATGGGTGACTCATCGGCGCGCCGGCGGCAATCCTCGAGCCGGGTGAAATCGCGCGAGAACATTTCAAAATATGCCAGCAGATAATGAGAGAACAGAATGGGCTGCGCGGGTTGAAGATGGGTGAAACCGGGCATCACGGCGTTGAGGCTCTTTCGCGCCTGGGCCAGCAGCGATTCGAGCAATTCGAGCGTGGCGCGCTCGAGCTCGCGCAAGGCGTCTTTCAGAAAGAGCCGCGTGTCGGCAGCGACCAAATCGTTCCGGCTGCGGCCGGTGCGCAGGCGGGCCGCAACCGTGCCCACTTGGCGTTCCAGGCGAGCCTCGACCCAGGTGTGGACGTCCTCGCTCGATTGGCCGCGCGCCCAATCCGGGTGGCGAGTTACGTCGCGCTCGACGGCCACGAGCCCGCGCAGAAGAGCGCGCGCGTCGCGCGCGGATAGAACTTTCGCGCGGCCAAGCTCTTTGACGTAAGCCTGGTTCACCCGCAGATCGTAGAGGATCAGCCGCTGGTCAAGTGAAAAAGACTCCGAAAATCGCTCGAACAGAGGGTCGCGGCGGCCGGAAAAGCGTCCACCCCAGAGCTTCATCTTGTTCTCCTTTGTCTCGCCTTGGACCGCCTGGCGAGAGCCCTTCCCTTCGCCGCAGCCAGGCGGATGGGCAGTCCGAGAATATTGATGAAACCTTCGGCGTCTTTCTGGTCGTAACCGGCGCCCATGGTGAAGGCGGCAATGCCAGTGTCATAGAGTGAGGTGGGCGAGCGGCGGTCGAGGATGCGCACGTTACCTTTATAAAGGCCGAGCGTCACTTCGCCGGTGACGTTGCGCTCGGCCAGTTGCACGAAGCCATCCAGGGCCTCGCGCAATGGCGTGAACCACTGGCCGTAATAGACCAGCTCGGCGTAACGCAAGGCCACGTGTTGCTTGTAGTGAAAGGTTTCGCGGTCAAGGCAAAGGGCGTCGAGCTCGTGGTGCGCGGCATAGAGCAGCGTTCCCCCGGGTGTCTCATAAGCGCCATGGGATTTGATGCCTACCAGCCGGTTTTCAACCAAATCGGCGCGGCCCACGCCGTTCTCTTGGGCGATGCGGTTAAGCGATTCGAGAAGAGGCACAGGTTTGAGTGCGCGGCCGTTCACGCGAACCGGGACTCCCCGCGCAAAACCGATGGTGACGGAGGTTTCGCGGTTGG
>JAJYNF010000327.1 GCA_021786455.1 Acidobacteriota bacterium | reverse complement strand
GAGGATCGTATCCACGCCGACGCGCACGTCGCCATCAATATAGGTGGCTTCCAGATTGAGGATTGTGACCCCATCCCGCATCAAGCTCTCTGCCTTCTTCAAGCGGAGGATTTTCTCCACCGCGGCAAGTTCTTTTCGGTCGTTGATGCCCAGCACTTGTTGGAAGTCTTCTACCGGAAAGGCTAAAACTTTTTCCCCGTGCCCGCGCAACATGGCAATCAGATCCGTCAGAAGATATTCCTCTTGGCCGTTGTCGCGAGTCAGCCGCCCGAGATGCTGGAGCAGCTTGCGCCGGTCGAAACACAAGATGCCGCAATTAATCTCCCGGATATTTTTTTGCGTAGGGGTGCAGAGTTTTTCTTCGACGATGGCCCGGATTTGCGGACCCTTCCCGCGCACGACTCGTCCATAACCATTTGGGTTATCGAGTCGTGTAGTTAATACCGTGGCCGCGGCCTTGGTCCGCGCATGGGTTGCGGCCAGCTCGCGCAAGGTTTCCGACCGGATCAAAGGGGCGTCGGCAACCACGACCATGACGGCGGGACTCGGGCTGCGCTCGAGTTCATGCCGGGCGGCCATCAGAGCGTGGCCGGTCCCGAGTTGCTCCTCCTGCTCGATGAATTGCACCCGCGGACGCTCAAATGCCTTCCGGACTTCTTCGGCTCGGTGGCCGACAACCATATAGGTTTGCTCGGGCCCGGCGTCGAGTACGGCGCGCAAAACGTATTCGCCTATCGGGAGCCCTGACAGAAGATGAAGCGCCTTGGGATAATTGGATTTGAAACGGGTGGATTTACCGGCCGCGAGAACAATAGCCATGAAACGCTGGTTGGACATCGAGTCTCCTGTTGACGTGGCCTTTCCTTGAAGCGCCCGGGGAACAGCGCCAAGGTCTCCAATCTACAGCCCTTCGGGCTTCCGGGCAAGCGTTCGCTCGGTCGCCTGGATGACGGCGCGGCGCTCAGTAGGGCTTGTCAGGTTCGTCAACCGCGCCCAGAAGCTTTGCGCTTCACAGATTCCCGCGTTTCAATTCACCTTTCAGATAATCGCAAGAGCGAACGGCTAGCGCCATGATGGTGAGCGTGGGATTCTGACAACCTAAGGAGACGAAGCAAGACCCATCCATCACGAAAAGATTTTTGATGTCGTGGGTTTGTTGAAATGGGTTGAGGACCGATGTTTTGGGGTTGTTGCCCATCCGAGCAATGCCAACCTTGTGCATTGCCCAGCGAGGGGCTGAAGGGTGAACGTAAGGGCGAACATGCGTGGCTCCGGCTGCTTCCAGCATCTCGGTGGCTGAGGCAGCCATGTCTTTCGCCATGGCGTGCTCATTGGGGCCATCGGATAAGTGGATTCTCAAAACCGGGATTCCCCAAGCGTCCACGACGTCTCGGTCAATCTCCACAAAGTTATCCTGGCGGGACAGCATTTCGCCAAAGCCGGTGAGCGACGCGCTCGCGCGAGCCTCGGCCATCGCCTTTCGAAAGTCTTTGCCGAACCCGGGCGCATCCCAATCGAATCGGGCTCCGGCTCCGCCTTGATAACCGTAGCCGCGCAAAAATTCCTTGCTCCGCGACTTGCCCATGTTCCGAAAGCGAGCCACATAGACGCCGGTCGGGCGGAAAGGCCCATTGATGCTCGCCTCTTGGCCGAGAGTGGGCATTTCTCCCGTGGCCACGGCGTTTCGGATGTGAGCAGTCAAATAATGTCCCAGAACCCCGCTTGAATTAGTCAAACCGGAGGAATATTGACGGGTGGCCGAGTTGAGCAGGATGCGAACGGATTCGTAAGATTGCGCGCAAAGGATGATGACTCGGCCGTAAATCTCCTTTGACTCGCGGGTTAAGCGGTCAATATAAAGTAATCCGCGCGCGCATGGCCCGCAATAATGGCAAGGTGCGCGGCCATTGACGGATCTTGTGAGGTTAGCGTTTCGGGCCAGGGTGACGGTCCAGCCCAACAATTTCTCCACTCGCTTGGGGAGAAGCCGCTCCTGGCACGTCAGCGCCATGGGCGGCTGGAACTTACGGTCAGGGAGCTGGCTCAGCCCTTCGGCCATGCCCGTGATCCCAACGTACTCTTCGACCCGATCGTAATAAGGCGCGAGATCATTGTAGCTGAGCGGCCAATCCTCTCCGTAGCCGTCGAATGAAGCAGCTTTGAAATCAAGGTCGCTCTAGCGAAGGCATACTCGGCCCCAGACGTTCGTTCTGCCTCCAGTCATGCGCAGCCGTCCGATCCAGTGGTAGGCTTGTCAGTTGGAGTCGTGTAAGGCTCGTCGAGGTCGTTGACGAACCAGTCGTAAATGTACTCGCTGCAATCAGACAGCGTGCCCTGAATAGGCCGCGTTCTAAGGATCTGTTCTCGAGCCAGGTTGCGATATGGAAGGTTGAAAGCCGGCTCGTGCTCTCGGGAATTCATATCCGATTGCGGTCGTCCAGCTTCCAGGATCGCTACCCGCAAGCCGGTTTCCGTCAACCGCTTGGCTGCCCAACTGCCTGAGGCACCTGAACCCACAATCAGAACGTCGTAGTCTTGTTTCGAGATGTCCAGACCCCTCCGATACTCGACGGTTGGCGCCCGAGACCCATGTCCTACAGCGGTAATTCTTGGGGAACCCAAGGTCAAGCCGTTCGCACGGCAGACCCCATCTTCACCCGCTCCAAGCAGTTTCTCAAACAATAAGCCGGATGAGAAGCCGAAAACATAGCGGGCCGGATGAAAGAACTCGTGGCGCGCCTGAGCATTTTGGGTAAAATAGTAGGCGGATGTTTTACCAGCGGTCCCGACCGTCGCGGCCGGCCTATAGGTCTGAGGGATGGTTTGCATCGCCGAGGCCGGTCAGCCTTAAGCTCGCAAAAGCTCAATCCATTGGAGCAACCAGGATGGATTATCGGGTCTGCGCTGATGAGGCGAAGCGGAGGGATGGGTGAGCGGTTGAAACCGGCGGTCTTGAAAACCGTTAGCCCCGAAAGGGGCTCGGGGGTTCGAATCCCTCTCCCTCCGCCATAGAACTCCGAAGGCATTCCGGTCGGGACCGCCGTTTTTAACCGTGGCGAATGGTCCCGCTGCTTGACGGGCAGCAACCTGCCCGCGGTAGAGTAGAATGGCCAGCGGGAAAACCTCCAGCAGATCATTACCATCAGACCCAGATGCTGGCAGAGCGAGACGATGATTGAGGAAAATCCAATGCGGAGCAAATTGCCGCCCTTCTATGTTGTGTTGGCCGTGGTAACCCTGATGATGATGGGCTGCACGAGTTCTCTGACCACAGCGCCGTCAAGCCCCGGAAAGGGAGCTTTATATACGTTGATGACCGACACTCCCGCCTGCGACGTGTTGGGCTTCCGAGTGGAGATGAGCACGCTGTCCTTGATACGCCAGGGGAGCACGACGACCACAACCGTGTTCCCACCCTCCGTAACGGTTAATCCGAACTTTGTTTCTCCCCAAGTCGAGGTGACGCGCCTGGAGGACTTCACCAAGATTTTGAACCTGGAGCGAATTCCCGCCGGCACCTACGATCAAGCCGTGGTGGATTTGGTGATGACTAACGGAGCGACTTACGATCCATCTGCCAACCCTCCCGTAACGACTTTTTCACCCACCGCCACCACGAGTAGTGTCACCGTCAACATCAATCCTCCGGTGGTGATTACGCCAGGGGGAGTGAGTGCGATCCTACTGGATCTCAACTTACAAAAGTCCCTCCCGGCCAACGCCGAAGGACAACTGACCGGAACTTTCACGCCTCTCGTTGCTGTAACCTCGCTGACCCCCTCTGCGAGCGGGGGCTTTGGCGAGATGGATGATATTGATGGCTTTACTGAGAGCGTAACACCCGTCATTGCGACCCCCGGGTCGAGCTTTACGGGATCGTTTACCCTTCAAACCTTCCCGCCCAATGGGCCGGCGCTTACGGTGAACCTTACCAACTCAACTCAGCTCTTCGGTACACCAGCGCTTAATCAGCTGCTGACCCCCAGTTACGTGGAATCGGATGGGTATTTAGATAGTCAAGGTAATCTGGTGGCGAACTCTGTTCAAGTTGAGTCTCGTGAGGATGTCAACAGCAACACTGTCGCCTACCTCGGGCCGGTGTTGACCGTGACCCGGGGCGCGGGGGGCAATCTGTCACAGTTCACCATGCTCGTTCGAGATACGCAACCGGACGTCAGTTCCTCGATTTTGCCCGAGACCCCGGCTATCGTCAGCGTCTCCGGCTCAACTACCTTCCAGGTGGCCGCGCCTCCGGCAAACTTTGCCATGCTGCCTTTCAACCCCTCCAATTTAGCGCCCGGCCAGGAAGTCGCCGTTAGCGGTCCGTTCACCCCAAACACAAGTGCCGCCGTCACGGCTCTCCAGCCAGTGGCGGTGAACGCTGACAGCGTGTTCTTGAGATTAGCGACGCTTCAGGGGAACTTCAGCGGGCTCATCCAGGCCGAGTCCGACGACAAGACGGGAGCGTTCCAATTGGCCGTGTGCAGCCAGGTTTTTCAGGCTGAGCCGACCATGGTGATTACGGATAACACTACAAATTTTGTGGATGTTACCGGATTGACCGAGTTGACTCCGCAAGCAGAATTATTGGTCAAAGGCTTGGCGTTCTACGAACCGCAAGCAACCACCATTAACACGATTTCTGTTCCCGCCGGAACCTTGGTGGTCCTGGCCAAGCAAGTCCATGCCTTATAGAAATCTGCCCACTGACGGAAAACTTTTCGCCGTCACTCCGGCGGACTAAAACGGGAAGCGGTGGAACCTTTTGGGGAGCCTCGCCGAGGCTGGCGAGGAAGCCGCGTAAGCCGTAAATCGGTCCTGCGCCGTAATTTGGTGATGTAGATGATCTGTCCGGTGTGATAGGAAAAATGCTCCGTCACGTGTAAAACCGCTTCCAGACCAGTTACCTGGAATCCCTGAATTGAGTAAACCCGCCGCAGATCTTGCTTGGAAAGGTCGCCAGCGACTGCAAGTGCTTCGCGAACCGTCCCCGTCAGCCTGCTCATCAGGACACGGCGTGAGATGGCCCCTGGTTCGGCGAATTCGGCTTCGCGCTGGCGCCGGTCTGGCGCGCCGCCCAGCCCAGAGATGACCCACTGGCGTATATTTCCTTCCAGGTGCAACACTAGATTCCCAACGCTGTTGGAAGCCTCGTTGGCTCTCCACCAGATTTCCTCCTCTGATAAAACCGTTGCGCAATGACGAATGCGCCGCAGACAGGTCTTTTGCCAATGATGGCAGCAAGCTGACAAGAAGATTGATTCAAGATTCGGCGCTTCCATCTCGTTCGTCAGCGCCTCACTGAGACGATGCCACGCAGGAAATGATCACCCCTTGCTTTCGCACCAAGCAGCACCCTGGTAACCAACCGTGGTCTTGACATGGCAAGCTGTTCCGGGGGTTCGGGAACAGCCCTCACCGCCTCTCCCCGCGCGCTTGCCACGCCCACGCACCCTTGCCACACGCATCCGGCTGACCTTCAAGTTGAGCACCCAAACCCATCAGGGAGGCCTTGCCGGAACTTTTTCCTCACGGTTACGGGACGAGAGCCGTTTCGGCGAGAGAGGAACCTACTGGGCTGCTCAGAAGCGCGCGGACGTGTGCTGCCAGGGTAGATTGAAGGTGATGCCGAGCTTCCGAAGCTCATCGGAATAGTACTTGCGGTAGAGAATATCCCACTCCGCTCCGCCTTCAGGAATGGCTCGCCTCTGCGATAGAATGCGCTGACGAACGGTTTCCTCGATTTTTTCTTCCTCCTGCAGGAGGGCCGTCAACACCTTGAGAATTTCCTGGCGGATGGCGTTGGGTTCGTCAAAAACTTCAATTTCGTCCACCTGTTCGATGGCCGTCAGGACACGGTGGGAAAGCTGGATCAGCTTCTCATGGCTCAGCTTCATAAGAGTCGCGGGGTTAGAGAATTACTTTCCGGTCGCGCACCAGTTGGTGCTTCACTGCCTTGAATGCCTCCTCGTAGGTTGCGCCGTACTGCTTCATCTGGTCGCCATGCTGTTCCAAGATTTTGCGCACTTCGTCGTTCAGCCGATCCTCCACGCTCAGTTCATCGAGCATCACTTGGCTGATGACTTCGTGAACATATTCCGGCTGCTCATATTGAATCAGCCCCTTGTCACTCAGCCGCTTCATCATTTCGCGGGCCATATAGCCGACGTATTCTCGAGGAAGATGCATGGCTCGGCGTTTGGGCTTGTTGACGCCCTTAGATGAGCCAGTGTATATTCAACCAGTTGCGTGTGTCAAGGCGAAGTGGAGCGATCCCGGAACGAGAGGGCGGTTAGCTCAGCCGGTCAGAGCGTCTGCCTTACAAGCAGAAGGTCATCCGTTCGAGCCGGATACCGCCCACCAATCTTTTCTTTACGGAAGTATGTACTGAACTGGACAAAGGCAATCACGCGGGTTATATTAAGGGGCGGTAACCTGCACCGTGGGCAGCGGGAGGGGAAGCCAACCGGATTCGTTGCTCGCACACGATAACTGCTGGACGGCGCGCCAGCGTCCGGCCATGAATAACCGATGGAGGTGATGTCATGGTCCAACGCATGATGCTAGCGTCTGTAGCGATACTGTGGGCGGGAGTCGTCGGCTGGGGGGCGTCTCAAACGGTTCCAGCCGGGACTTACCTCAGTTGCCGCCTTTCTCAACCGGTAAGCACCAAACTTAATTCAGCCGGACAGGGTTTCAGCGCGAAGGTCAGCGAGCCGGTTCTGCTTAACGGGTTTCTGGCGGTTCCATACAGAGCGACGGTCATTGGGAGGATTTCCAGTTTGAAGGCCCCGGGTCGCGTATTTCGCAGCGCCACAATAGTGCTCATGCCAGACAGCATCACGATGCCGGATGGCCAGTCCTATCCATTGAATGCTGTTTTGGTCACCGTTCATGGCGTGCCCGGAGCAAGAGTCATAGATACCGAAGGCACGCTCCAGGGGCCAGGCGGCCACTGGGCCCAATTCAAGGAAGTCGGTTTGGGCATGGGAGGCGGCGGACTTTTGGGAGCTTTGCTGGGCGGCCCACACGGAGCGATTCTCGGCCTAGCCATTGGCGGCGCGGCCGGATTCCTGGATAGGATGCGGCGCGGCATTCCCAACCTATCGCTCCCCGCCAATACCGAGCTCGAGTTTCAGCTTTTGCAGCCACTAACGATTTCAACCTCACGGGTGGCGGAATACAACATGCCTGCGGCGCCCCGATAGCGGGAAGCCCGCGCCGGGAAAGACGCCGCGTAGAGAGGGACACCACGGGAATCGCCGAAGTGCGGGTTCCGTTCGCATTTTCCTCGCCGGTGTGATAAACATGCTGGGTTGACGTTCCATCAGTCTTGGAATGCGTTCGGAGGCAAAGTTACTCCGCGCCACAGCGGAATTCCATGCGCAATGTCCAAAAAGACACCCTCGCGAACGGCTTGATGGTCATCACGGAAGCCATGCCAGCCGTGCGCTCGATTTCCTTGGGCCTGTGGCTGCGCGTGGGCTCCCGGCACGAGTCCGAAGATGAGAACGGGTTGACTCACTTCATTGAGCATATGGTTTTCAAAGGAACTGAAAACCGGTCGGCTGAAGAAATCGCCAAGGCAGCCGACGCCATCGGTGGGCATTTGGACGCCTTCACTTCCAAGGAATACACCAGCTTCTCGATCAAGGTCCTCGATGAACACTTCGATCGAGCCTTCGATATCCTTGCGGACTTGGTCCGCCGACCCCTCTTTCGCCGAGAGGACATTGCCAAGGAAAGTCGCGTCGTCGCGGAAGAAATCCGCATGGTGGAAGATATTCCCGACGATCTGGTTCATGAGATGTTCACCCAGAGCTATTGGCGGGGCCACTCGCTAGGCCGCCCCATACTGGGCACGCAGCGAACGCTCGACAGCTTCAGTCGGCGGAGAGTTCTGAACTTCTACCGTCGCTACTACAGACCTGCCAATCTTTTGGTCACGGCCGCAGGGAACTTGGAGCACGGCCGCATTTTGGAGTCCGTGGAACGCGCTTTCGGCGATTTGCCGAGCGGCTCCGCGGCAGCCCATGAAGCACCGCCTGTCCCACATCCGCATCTTCGCTACCGGCGGAAAAAAGAGTTGGAGCAGGCCCATCTGTGCGTCGGCACGGAAGCCTGCCCATTCGCCGACCCCAGGCGCTACGCTATGCACGTTCTCAACACGGTGTTGGGCGGAGGCATGAGTTCGCGTCTATTCCAAAACATCCGCGAGAAGCGCGGCCTGGCTTACTCTGTGTTTTCAGCGGTCAACTGTTACCGCGACGCGGGTTACTTGACGGTTTACGCTGGCGTCGCGCCAAGTAATCTCCATCAGACGGTTGACCTTATTCTCCAGGAGTTCCATCGCCTAAAATCCGAGCCTATTCCCGATGATGAATTTCAACGCGCCAAGGATTATTTGAAAGGAAGCACGCTACTCGGGCTTGAATCCACGGGCAGCCGCATGTCGAGCCTCGCGCGACATGAGCTCTACTACGGCCGGTACGTCTCGCTCGATGAGATCGAAGCCGCGGTGGATGCCGTGACGCAGGATGAGATCCTGCGCATTGGCCGCCAAGTATTCCGAACCGAAGCCCTGGCGGCAACGCTCCTGGGGCCTCGACAAGATTTCCGCCTCAGCCGCAGCCAGCTTGCCTGCTGAGGACCTCCGCATCCGCATGAGTCCGCAGCATAGGTGATTGAGAATAAATAACTCATAACTCATACAACTCTGATCGCTTCGCCTAGCCCGTGATACGCCTGGCGGTGGCGTCCCACACGGCAGCCGTCTGATGAAAATAGGAATAGTTGGCCATGTGGCAACCGATCGCGGTGTTATTGCCGAAGACCGCATCCTCGACCGAGGGGCTGCGGGTTTTCACGGACTGAAAGAATCGCCACAAATGCTCCTGGAATTCGGTGTAGTTGGGCGGATAGTAGAACGTTTGAGTGGTTTCGACGGGTTTGGCGGCGCCCGGCTTGGGATCGTGTTTCTGGTGCCAGGCTTTGTCGTAGGCGGCGCGCATGGCTTCCGGATAACTGGAGACGTAGTAGCAAGGATCGTGATCTTGACCATCCTGCGGCAAGATGGTCATGTGGTCGCCGTCGCCGTACACTTCAATGATTCCGCGCGTGCCGAGAAAGCGAGTGACCTCGGGCTGATGGGTCATTTGGGTCATCAAGACGGCGATGCGCAAGTTCGGATAATCATAAAGCGTGGTCATCAAATCGGGAAATTCGCGCCCATCATATTTCCAATAAAAGAGCCCGCCGTAACTCTGGGCGCGCTGGGGGGGGGAATCCAAGCCCAGGACATAGTAAATTCCGGTCAGCGAGTGGACGAAGAGATCGCCCGGCAAACCCTCGCCGTAATCCTTGAAGGCGCGCCAGCGCGCGAAACGGATGGGATCAAAGGGGTGGTTGGGCGCGTCGCCGAGCCAAGTGGTCCAATCGAGGTTTTGGGGAGAAAGATCGGGCGGCGGCGGATAAACCCAGGCGCCGCAGGGAGAATTGCGACCCAGAATGGCTTGGGCAAAGTGAACCTCGCCGATGGCGCCTTGCGCGATCATTTCCTTGGCCTTGGCGAAGTTGATGGAGCTTCTTCGCTGGCTGCCAATCTGGACGATGCGCTTGTTTTTATCGGCCGCGGCGATAATCTCAAAGCCCTCTTCCACCTTGTGGGTCATGGGCTTTTCGCATTAAACGTCCTTGCCGGCATTGCAGGCATCCACAATAATCTGCTTGTGCCAATGGTCAGTGACCGCAGCCACGACGCAATCAATCTCCTTGTTTTCGAGCAGATCCTGATAACGGCGGGTGGTGGGCACGGTCTTGCCTGTGGCGGCGCTGATGATCTGGTTGGCAAGAAGGTGGCGATCGTCATACAGGTCACAGGCGGCGACGCATTCGACGCCGGGCAGCCGGATGGACGTGGCCAAAACGCCGGAACCTTCCATCCCGATGCCGATCATGCCAAAACGGATTCGGTCGGTCGCGGGAACGGGCCCGGCGGACGCGAGCGAGGGCTCGGGATCGAGCAAGTAGGGGGGCGCAGCAAGCGCCACGGTCGCACTTGTCGAGCGGCGCATGAATTCACGGCGTGAGATTGCATCCCTTTCCATCATCACCTCCTAAGATTTGCGTTCGGGAGACACTGAAAAAGCTCCCTCGAATCCTCCGTTCGGAGCGCCACGCGGAATCGTATCAGGGGGCTTGAAAACAACCGCGCGAGATTTCACCTCCCGCTTCGCGCGAGATCCTGACCTCGTTCGGCGCCCCTGACAGCAGCGTAATCTTTTCGCCCAGCGGTTTGGGCTACTCGGCCGGCGTAATCACAATGTTTCGAAATGCCACCCGACCTTCTTCGCTGCCTTGAAGGTAAATCGGGCCGGGAGAGCCTTCGTGGCTATCGAGGGCGCCGCCGGTAATTCCCGGAATCACGCGATGATCAATCACGGTCTGCCCATCGTGAACCACGGTGACGGCGCGGCCGACCAGGGTGATGTCGTATGTTTGCCATACGTTCGGCGCGCGCGGGAGCAGCGGCTGGGGCGCGATGAAGCCGTAAATCGCGCCGATGCGCCGGTTAGGCGGGTCCAACGCCGAGTCGGTCTCAATCTGCACTTCGTAGCGCCCTCGCAGATAGACGCCACTATTGGCCTTGGGGCCGCAATTAAATTCGATGTGCAATTTGAAATCCGTGAACTTCGCGGCGCTGATCAGCTCCGAGCCGCGGCCTTGCTTGACGAGCGTGCCGTGCTCGACGCTCCAAACACCGCCGCGGCTTGGGTTGGAAAACTTCCAGCCGTCAAGATTCTTGCCGTTGAACAACCGGATGGGTTTGCCCCATCTTGGCGCGCCTTTTCGCTTCAGGCTGGGGGCGCGATGGCCGATCCATTTCCAGGAAACTCCCTTGGGGTTGGTGACCGCGCCTGCCAGCGCGCGGCCACGGAGCTTGCCTCTGAAGACCGCGCCCGCGCTGTAACCTTCGCCGCCGGGAGCGAGGAACTCGATCTCCCCATCGTGGATCTGAACCGTGCCGGTAGGCGTCGCGTGGCCCCAAAATCCTACCATCAAGCCTTGCAGCCGGCCGCTCGCCGCCGAGATCTGAAGCCAGGAAGGGCGCGCGCGGGCCGGGGTTTTGACCGTTAAATCCCAGCGCCCTAAAAACGGCCGAACGGCCGACGATGCGCCGCTGAACGAACTGCGTGGGGCGCGCGCCCCTTCAATGCGCGCGTAGGGAGTCAGCAACAGGACCGATAGCAGAACAATACAGTTTCTCGCTGAGCCGATCATCTCCGCCCTCCGTGAAAAGAGATAACCGCGTCACGCGCTCCAGGATTGAGAGAATACCCCAGCACAGGCGCCGAGGTTCGTAAGACGCTCCATCTTGCAATAGATACAGAGCCAAAGTCAACGCGCAGCCATCGCGCCAGGCGCTAGGCCGGCGGTCAGGCAAATTGGGCTTGTCAGCCACCGTCGCTCGAGAGAACGGGGCAACAGCAAGGAAAGGCTTTCCCAAAGACCGGCAGGCCCTTGCCGTGTCGGGGGCAGGCGCCGACCGCCGGTGAGGACCCCGGTGTTACGGGGGTCGCCGTCGCTAGCCGCGGAGGGAAAAGAAATGCGGGAACATAGGCTAGAATAGGAAGGATTTGACACGGGCGAGCGCGATTTCTGGGTATTGCAGAGGGGAGACGGTTGTGCCACGGGCGAGGGGAAGGTTGATACGGAAGTGGCTGAGCGTGGTGGGGAGTCTGGCGCTGCTGTTTAGCGGATGCGCGAAGCGGCAGAGCGGTCCCGAGATCGTTTATGTTCCCGCGCCGCCGGCTGCCGCGGAAAAGTCCACCCGCAGCGCGGTTTTGGTCATTCAGGAGCCGCATCCGGCCGCGCCTGCCGTGACGCCCGCGCCGCCCGCGCCGCATCCGGCCGCGCCATCGCGCCCGCCCGCGGTCGTTCGCGTCAGGCCCGCGGTGCCGCATTTCGCTCCAGTTCCGGTGCTTGGTCCGCGCGAAAGCCCGGCCGAGCAAAAGGCCCTTCGCCAAGCCATCCTGCGCTCTCAACAAGAAGTTCAGCAAGCCATCGAGCGGCTTCGGCGGAGCGGCCTGCCGGAAAATGAGCAGGGGACGCTCGGCGGGGCGCAAGTGTTTTTGGCGGGGTCCATTCGCTCGCTTCAGGACAATGACCTGGAGAGCGCGCTCAACCTGGTGCGCAAGGCGCAACTGCTGGTTCGGGCGCTCGAAAGCTCTCCGTAAACGAGGAATCATGCCGCTCTATTTCTCCGCTCACACGACCGCATGTCTGACCAAGCAATCGCTCCGCGAGGTGATGCTGGAACTTTTCGCCGCGCGTGAAGTCAAGGTTCGCCGCGCGGTGGCGAGCCAGATCGCGGGGCGAATGCTGATCGAAGTGGAGGCCGCGGATGCAGCCTCGCTCGAGCGCTTTCTCAAGGCGCGCAACCTCGTCTGGGAATGGATTATGCGAATTGACCTGGACGGCAGCGGCGGGACCGTTTCTGAAACCTGAAGGGCGCGGCTGGGCGAGAGGCGGTCGCGCAAGTTCGGCTTTTCGGGCCGAGCGGAACGGAGGGGGAAATGGTCATTTCTTCTTTCGGCAGTGAAATTTGATCTCGAACGCGCTGACGCCACGATGTTCGGGGACCTCGATCAGGCGTTCCTCATCGCGGCAGCCGCGCTGGCGGAGGGTGATGATGTTGCGACCGGGAATCAGCGCGAGCCCAACCGCGCCATCCTGGGCGGTTCGACCTTGGAGCTTCTCGACCACTCGCTCGTTGTCAAACAACGACTCGACTTGAACGCCGCCGAGCGGCCCACCCGAGCGGCTCACGACACGCAACAGAACGGGTTCATGCAATAGCCGCTTTGCCTGATAAACCCGCTTGGGAAGCAGCATCAATCGGATGTGAGCGGTGGGGTCCGCCGGCTTCAACACGGCGTGGCGAAAGGCCAGGTTTTCCGCGCGGCCGCGGAGGTCGTGAGCGAATACCCAGTAAAGCCCCCAGGGGAGGTTGCGGAAAGCAAACTCGCCGCCGGGGTCGGTTCGGGTCTGATCGAGGAGGTCTTGGTGGGCCGTGGTGAGCGTCACGAGGCGGCCGGAAAGCGGCTGCGAAATGGAGCTCGAGACACTGCCGGTTATGGAGCCGCGGCCACCGCTCGGCTGAAGCGTGACGGCGACGAAATTACTACGGATTTTCCCTTGCCACAAGTTGAGGCCGGTCACTTGAAGAATCTGAGCGGCATTGGGATAGGAGGCGCGATAGGTGACGGAAAGCCGATATTTTCCCCAAAGCGGCTGTGGTTGGCCGAGACGCTTGATGGCCAGCGGCGAAAGCTCGAGGAAGACGTTCTCGGTGGTCTCCGCGCCCGCCGCCACGCGAACCAGTTGCGGATGCGGCAGGCTGACACTGCTCAGCAAGACGTTGGGTCCGGGCGCGGCCCCCGACGGAGGGGCGGCGACCGGCTTGAGGTGCACGCTCAGCCTTGAACCGCCATCCTTCGCAAAACGCCAAATCGGCTGCATCGTGCTCTGAATAGGACGATACAACCATAGGGTTTCGCTCCCGGTGTTTTTGAATTCGAGCTGCGCCTTAGCGGGATGTGGCGCGGTTATGACCGGGATTGTCAGGGAAATTTGCAATGTGAGCGCGCTTGCCGTCTTTGTCTTTTGGGCGGCGGCAGGGGCGCCACTTGCTGCAAGAAGAAGAACTGACAGGGA
>JAJYNF010000150.1 GCA_021786455.1 Acidobacteriota bacterium | reverse complement strand
GCCCGAGCCGAGCGTGAAACCGGCAGGCAAGGGAACTGTTTCGACACCTTGCGAGGTCCAAAGATACAAGCCGCTCGCGCCTGGGTTTCCTGCGGTGAGTGCGCCGAAGAGAATCGCTCCAGAAGACCCGATGACCGGTGACGAGAAGGCCTGGAACAACCTTGAAGATGCTGAAGCTTCTTGCCCGCTGGTAACCGCGGCAGCCGGCTCACCGTTGGCGACGAAGAAGATCCCGCTCGAAGGTGCGGACGCGCCGCCCGTGCTTCGTAGCGTGGCATAGAAGGCAATGGCCCCGCTGTCGTTGATGCTGGGCGCTCCGAAGGCATCGAACAACGTGCCGGGCACGGGGGCCACAAGCCCTTGAAACGCTACTATGGAAAACGACACGCCGGATGAGCGGCCGATGGCCGGCAATTGCGCGCGAGGGCTCAACAAGGTGGTCAGAAAAGCCACCTGCTTTTTGGCGTTCATGGCGAGCGCCGAGAAAGGGCCGAAGACAAAGCCGGGGTGGTCAGGAACAGTGTCGTTGGCAGACAGGAGCAACCGCGTGCTGGTTTGCGCAACGCCGCGGGAGACAAACATGAACAGTAATCCCACGACGAACCATAGATAATGCCAGCGGCTCCAGCCGGCCCGAATTTTGCGCAAGCTGAATTTAGGAATCTTCAACGGTGTTCGCGCGCCTCTTGCCCGGTGCGATGTAGGAGGGAGAGCCGGCGTCCCACCATAATATTGCCCGGCTTTCACAAGCTCCGGAGGCCGAGATCAGGAAGCCGGATTCGGGTCAGATGGGGTCGGCGGGTTTGAGTTGCGCCGCGATTTGCCGCCTTTCGGTCCCTGCCCTTGGTTTTCGACAGCAGAGCCGGCGCTTTCGTGCAGCCGGACCATTCCTGCCGGCTCGTCGGGCACGATGTCAAACAATGGCGAAAGCTTGAGATCATCGAGCACTTTCCGCACATGGCGATTGACGCCGGCCAGGACCAGCTTTGCCCCGGCCTCCTCTACCGTGCCGCGGCTTCCCGCTAGAAAGCCTAAGCCGGTTGAGTCAATATAGGGAACACGGGAAAAATCCAGAAGGAGCTTGCTTGTGCCCGCCTCAAGCAAGTCCCTGACCTTTTGCCGCAAAAACGGCCCGTCGCTGCCCGCCATGAACTTACCATTAAGGGTCATGATGGCTACATCCTGATTGAAACGAATTGAAATTCTCACATTGCCCGCCTGTTCTACGTTACCCCCCAGCTCCGCCGAGCCATGAGGCCGCAACCGTCACTTGGAGCCGGAAGGATTTTTTACAACGGCCAGCGTCCCAAATTCACTCCAGTTTGCAATGCTAGAGGAGTCTGCCTGAGCTGTCAACTCAGCGAGCAGCGCCGCTGTGGAATGATTTTCCCCTTGCGCCCGGAAGGCTTTTGGGGCCGCGAAGGCTTTACGAATCCATTTGCGCGCGCTGTAAGCGGTCGCTGTAATCAATATAAACCGATTTCCACTCGGAATAAAAATCAAGGGCCGCGGCCGCAGCCTTACGGTGGCCGTTGCCTGTCTGCTTCATTCCGCCGAATGGCAAGTGGGTTTCAGCGCCTATGGTAGGAGCATTCACGTAGAAAATCCCCGTCTCCATATCGCGGAGGGCGCGAAAAGCTTTGTTGACATCCCTCGTGTAGATCGAAGATATTGATTGGCATACGACGGCAGAGCCCTTTCGAACCGCAAAGGGAAGCTGTACAAGGGAAAAGCAGGCTTTCAGGCAGGGTGGAATCAACGGTTCGTTTGATCCCACTTGTCTAAAGTCCGGCTCGTGAGCCGATTAGCAAACTCTAAGCAAGGATTTGTTTGTTTTTTCCCTCCAGCGGCTTAATATTGCTGACCACGTTTGGAGAACGATGGAGCTTCTACTACTTGGCGCCGGAATGGGAGTCGTGGGTGGTTTGTTTCCGAGCCCGCTTCACTTGATTGCTCTATCACAGGTAGGACTCAACCGCTGGCTGCGCGCACTGATGGTTCTGGTAGGCGTTCCCCTGGTGGTGGACGGACTGCTGTTACTCCTCACCTTGTTCTTCTACCAGCACATTCCTATCGAATGGGCGCACGATGTGGCTTACGTCGGGGGCGTGACCGTCATCGGGTTTGCGATTTATGCCTTAATCGAAAGCCGAGGCAAACAACAGGATGAGGTCGCCGAATCTCCTCACCTCACTTACACCAGTGTCTCGGCGGCTGTGCTGGCGGAAATCGCCGCCCCCGGAACGTGGATTTATTGGCTGACCATTGCGGGCCCCATTCTCTCCGAGGGCCGGTTGAGGGGTTATTGGCACATCGTCCCGTTTTTTGCCGGGAGCCTTCTGGGCTACTATGGGGCGGCCGTCTCATCCCTTCTCTTAATGGTTTGGGGGGCCAGCCTGCATAAAGCCTTCAAGCGGAGGCTGTTTACCGTTGCCAATCTGTTACTGTTGCTTTTGGGAATTTCTTATCTCCTCCGAGCTTACCTCTCAAAATAAGCCAAAACCGCCCATCGGGATGGCGCAAGCGTCAGGAGCGAGCCGTGCGCCGATTGGGTTGCGATATACTCGGAGGCGTGCGCCCATATAGAAGCTCCACGAAAGGCCGTGTTGTGGAATCCGAAATCGTGAATATTCTTGATGTCGAGCCCGCTGCTTTGAGGCCACTGCTGGAGGCAGAGTCGCGAGCTTGGGAGACGGAGCTTCATTGGGACTACTCGGCATCCTCCCGTCTCATCAGCACCTGGCTCGAGGAAAGGCGACTTTCGGGCTACACCTTACGGTCAGATGGGAAAATACGAGGTTTCTGCTTCTATTTTCTGGAGGGACCGAGGGCGCACATCGCTGACCTGTTCATCGAGCCCAACCAGGCGGAGCTAATGTATGCTAAGCAACTTCTTGACCGGGTTTTGCGCCATCTCCTCACCAGCCCTCAGACCCACCGCGTTGAGGCGCAGCTCCCACATTTCTCCTTTGAGAGCCTAGCCCCCTGGTTTCGCATCCATTGCTTCGAGGGCTATATCCGCGAGTTTATGGCGGTTCCTCTCTCAACTTCAAACACGGCTGAATCCATTGCCTCTGAGACTTCTTCGCGCTCGAAGGGTGACTTCGAGATTGCACCTTGGGAAAGGTGCCATGACCGCCAAGCAGCGGAACTCCTCTATCACGCCTATCACCACCATGTAGATGCGGCCATCAACGAGCAATATGCATCGCTCGCAGGGGTGTCGCGATTGCTAGAGAATGTAGTCTATCATCACGGTTGCGGGGAATTTTTGGGCCAGGCGTCTTTTGTCGCATTCCATCGTCCGACGCGCAAGCTGGCGGGAATCCTGGGCGCTACCCGAGTACGGCGGGAAACCGCGCATCTTCCGCAGATCGCCGTGGGCGTGGAGTTCCAAGGAGCTGGTGTAGGGACTGCCTTGCTCCGACGTGGTCTTAACCACTTGCAATGTCAGGGCTTCCGTGAAGTATCGTTGACCGCGACCAGCCTGAACCACGGCGCCATCCGGCTCTATCAACGACTTGGCTTTCGCACCTTTCGTGCCTTCGGAGCCTTCGTTTGGCAACGGCACTCCAAGGACTCCTCTTCCACCTTAACGAACGCGATGTAGCGGGGCCAGGGTAACAGGCAGAGGGTGGCCGCAAGGGTTCGCGCCATCCGGGGAGACGAATCATCGAGTTTTTGCCTTGAGCAGGTCTTTCAATTCGGTCATAAATTCTCTGACATCCTTGAAGTCCAAATAAACCGAGGCGAACCGGACATAGGCCACCTTATCGAGCTTTTTCAATCGGGCCATGACCCGTGCGCCTAATTCGGAGCTTCGCCGCTCACGGCTGGGAGATTCCGCTACGTAAGCTTCAAGGTCGTTGACGATTTGCTCAAGCCGGTTCATCGGCACCGGGCGTTTTTCGCAAGCTTTAAGAATTCCGACAAGGGTCTTCTGCCGGTCAAACTTCTCGCGACTACCGTCTTTCTTAACGACCATGGAAGGAATTTCATCCAACCGCTCGTAAGTCGTAAAGCGGCGCCCGCAATGGAGACATTCGCGGCGGCGGCGAATGGTGTCGCCGGCCTTGGCTGCTCGCGAATCTACGACTTTATCTCTTGCGTGAGAGCAGAAAGGACACTTCATGCCGGCCTCCAACTCTCCTTCTGGCTTCGCGCGGTTGCCAGCCGAAAACTTCCTTCAAATTTCCTGGGGGTAATGTTGGGTCGTGCCGATCAATTTTGGGCCATCTCGGCCGCGCGCTCCTCCTCCGTGGCGATCGCCTGGAGCCGCCGGAGGGATAATCCCTCTCGAACCAGCAAAATCACGGCCAGGGCCAGCGCGGGAACGATCATTACCAGCCACACGAGAATCGAAGCGCCTGCTGCCACGTCGGCTTCAATGCCGAACACCTCCGTCAGCACCAGAATGATCGCTAGCTGATAACCCCCGCCAATGCCCGGAAGCTGTACCGCGAGACCCAGCGCGGCACAGAACATCACCATCGCCGTCGCGAGCCAAGGCATTTGCGCCAGTTGCCCCCGAAGCCCTCGGAACACCATCCAGAAGATGGTGGCGTTCGTGCTCCACAAGATAGCGGTAAGCAATGCGCTCGCTAGAAACGATGGCCAGTCCCGAATGACTCCCAATCCCTCCGCAAATGATTTCAGGAAGTGCTCCACGTGGCGCCGACGCTGGCTGGAAAGGAACGCCAGACCTTTGAGGACCCACCGGGCAATCTGTTCTGTGCGCAGGCGATAAGCCACAATCAAGCCGACCAGCACGCCAGAAATGCCCAACATCACCTCGCCTCCGTGATGTAAGTCCTTCAATACGCGCGCCCCGTGCGCGCTCATCTCTCCGGCGGGAAGCAGTGAAAGCGCCACGGAGAAGAGGAGAGCTAGAAAAACGGCGTCGAATATCCGCTCCATCAGCCACACGGCAAGCATGGAAGTAATCGGAACATCTTCTTTCTTTGCGATATACGCGGGCCGGACAAATTCACCCGGACGGCCAATAAGATAAATCGAGCTAAACCCTAAGATCTGGGCCGCTTAAAGGTTTTTGAGCGATGCCCTCTTGATCTGGCTCATGAAGAATCCCCACCGAACGGCACGGATTAAATAGGTTGCGTACACGGTTCCCACGGCGGCGAGTAACCACTCGGGCCGGGCGCTTGTAACCGATTTCCATAATCCCTCCCAGTTGAAATTCCGCCAAGTAGGACTGTGGCGCAGGTTATATACGACCAGGGCCAGGAGAACGGCGCCTACACCGAGTCCCAGCGATCGTCGTTTCGTTTTTGTCATATCGCGTCCGAGTTATCCCGTTGGCCAACCTATCCAATGCGTCCGGGGATGTCAAGCGGGCGGATCGCGCGGCGGAGCGAGTCTCTCGATTTCGGCACGCCCAAAGGCCGGACTGACCACCCAGAGAGCGCGACCAAATACGTCGCGTCGCCAAAAGGCAGAAGTGGTACAATAGGTGTGCGTTTGAGCCGCTTGGAAGCGCGTACCATGCCAGCCTCGAGCCTTGTGTTGGCCCAATGCGTCCTGTGTTACACGTCGGCAGCCGCCGCCAAGGCTAACGCCATCCACGCATTGAGGAGTGGCATCCTGGTGTTGGGCATACCCGCTATTGGCCTGTTCGTTGGCATTTTGGTTTTCGCCGCGCGGCGGGGAAACATGTTTGCCCGAGTTGCCGATTCCGTGCGTGGGCGAGACTAAAACGCTTCTGCAAGATAGGACATTAGGAGGAGTGGAAGACCCGCGAGAATGAGCCGTGGAATGTCTCATCCGTGGTTGCACCGCTACGCAATCTTCGTCGCGTTTGCCACGTTTTTCCTCATCATCGCTGGCGCGCTGGTCACGTCGAATGACGCGGGCCTATCCGTACCAAGCTGGCCGACGTTTTTCGGCAGCTTTCGGATGCCTCGCATGGTCGGCGGCGTCTTTTACGAAGCGGGCCACCGCATGGTGGCCGGGGTGGTGGTCGTCCTGACGCTCATCCTTGCGGGCTGGGTCTGGAAGAGCGAACCGCAGCGGTGGGTCCGTCGTCTGGCCGGTTTGTCAGTGGTGGCCATCCTGATCCAGGCCGTCTTAGGCGGATTGACGGTGTTGCTGTATCTTCCGGTCGCGCTTTCGGTAGCGCACGCGTGCATGGCGCAAGTCTTCTTCTCCATGATGGTGAGCTTGGCAATTTTCACCCACCCTGGATGGCGATGGGATGAGGCTAAGATGGAGGATCGCTCCACCCCCAGTCTCCGGTGGCTTGCCACTGCCAACACCGTCACGATTTTTGTTCTCATTATTCTCGGGGCGATTTTCCGCCATCACGGCTTCGGCGTCATCCCGCACATCATTGTCGCGGTAATCGTCACGGTGATCACGGTGTGGATACTGACGCGAGTCTTGACTTGCTTCAGGGACATCGCGCCCTTGGTCCGCGCGGCGCGATCGCTGGTTGCTCTACTGGCTCTGCAACTCCTTTTGGGCGTCGGCTCTTACCTCGAGTTGCTGACCCATCAAAACGCCCCGCAGCCGGAGGCTCCGGTGGTGGACATTACTACGGCCCACGTGGCCGTGGGAGGATTGGTGTTGGTGACGAGCCTTTGGCTTACGTACGAAGTTTATCGGTACGTTCGAACGGAAAATCATGAGCGCTCGGCAGAGGTTTCCGCGCATGGAAAGGTGCGCGCATGACTGAAGGACGCCGCAGCCGTTCCATGTGCGCGCGTAGTTTGCAGGACGGACCGCGCCCGATTGCCGCCGGGCCGGGCCCCGCGGGGTGGGTAACCTGGTTAAGGGATTACTGGACATTGACCAAGCCCGAAGTAAATCTTCTGGTGCTGGTCAGCACGCTAGCGGGATTCGACTTGGCCTGGCGCGGCCCCATGAATTGGAAATTGCTCCTGGAGGCACTGCTGGGGACGCTGCTCGTGGCCAGTGGTACGGGAACCCTCAATCAATATCTTGAGCGCCGCTCTGACGGCCTCATGCGCCGCACAGCGCGGCGGCCGTTGCCCTCCGGACGGATGAATTCAAAGAGCGCGCTCATTTACGGTCTGTTGTTGGCATTAGGCGGCGGATGGCTGCTGTGGAATCGGGTCAACCCGTTAACCAGTATCCTCGCCCTGCTCACTTTAGCCAGTTATCTCCTGCTCTATACGCCTCTCAAGCGTAGAACGCCGTGGTGCACCTGGGTGGGAGCTTTGCCGGGAGCTATGCCGCCGGTCATCGGGTGGGCTGCGGCTCGTGGCACTCTCAGCGCTGAGGCCGGCGCGCTGTATGCCATTCTTTTCGCCTGGCAGTTCCCTCATCTGCTGGGCATCGCCTGGATATATCGAGAGGATTACTCTCGGGCGGGGCTCCGGATGTTGCCGGGCAGCGATGTGGAGGGCCAGGCCACCGTGCGGCAGATTATGGTGTTTCTGCTTGCGCTTGTCCCTTTAAGTCTCATTCCTGCCCTAGCGGGCGAAACAGGGCGGTTTTACCTTATCGGGGCTTTGACGCTCACCCTTGGCTTTATCGCCTACGGAGTTCGCCTCGTTCGCGCCCGAACGAATCGCCTGGCTCGACAGCTTGTGCTGGCCTCGGTCACGTATCTTCCTGCGCTCCTCGGCTTGATGATGCTGGACAAGGGCCGTCCGTGAGCGGGCGGCAGGAGCATACGCTACCCTCCGAAATGACCGCTATGATCTCCCACCTGCCAGCAGCAGAAGCCACGCTGAACGCCCTGAGCGCCGTGCTACTACTGACGGGTTTCTTTTTCATTCGGCGCAAGAACATTCGCGCTCACCAGGCATGCATGTTGTCGGCGGTCGCAACCTCCGCTCTGTTTTTGGCCTGCTACCTGACTTACCATTTCTATCGCGGGGTAGTGCGGTTTCCCGGACGCGGTTGGTCCCGCCCGCTATATTTCGCGCTTCTCGGTTCGCACACGATCCTCGCGGCGGCGATTGTGCCGCTGGTTCTGGTAACGCTGTATCGAGCTTGGCGGAAGCGATTCGATTTGCATCGCCGCATCGCTCGCTGGACCCTCCCGGCATGGCTTTACGTTTCCGTCACCGGAGTCGCCGTTTATTGGGTGCTCTATCATGTCTATGGAATAAAGCCATGATGAAGCAGATTTTCCGTGCATGTTCGGAGAATGTTTGGGTAACATTCTGATTTGGAGTCTAAGATCTTATCGAGGCGAGAGGGAAAAACAGAGATGCGAAGGGTTGCGGTTTCCGCACCCCGGACCGCGAGTTGAGTGAACGACGTTGATGAAGTTCGCGCCATCAGTGGTTTCTTTGCAAATCGCCCCTGACGCCAAGGCTGGCATGGTTGCCGTGGCGGAGGTTCGAGTCGTGCCCGGCCGTGGCTTGGAAGGTGACCGCTACTTCCTTCAGACCGGAACGTACTCCAAAACGCCGGGAGGGGGACGGGAAGTCACCCTTATCGAATTTGAAGCGATTGAGGCCTTAGAGCGGGATTACCAGATCCACCTGGAGGCCAAGGATAGCCGCCGCAACATCGTGACCGGTGGCGTAGCGTTGAATCACCTTGTCAGCCGCGAGTTTCGAGTCGGGTCAGTGAGTTTCAGAGGAATCCGTCTGTGCGAACCATGCAATCATCTCGACCGGCTGCTGGGGAAGCGAGTCTCACCGGCACTTTACCACCGAGGCGGGTTGCGGGCGGATATTCTGACCGAAGGCGTGATCCGCGTCGGCGATCGGATCGAGGTTTAGCTGCGCTGGCCGAGGCAGGGTGCTGGATTTTCGTTTCGCCGCCGCGACCTGCGCGCAAGCTTAACTTGTAGCGGCAACTGTGGAGGGGTCTAATAGCGGAGAAAACGCAATCATGAACACCCTATTCGGATGGACGCTCGTTTTCCATATCCTGGGTATCGTGTTTTGGATGGGCGGTTTGCTCATCTCGACCCACCTGCTCCGTGCCTTGACTCTCATGTCTTCTGATGAGGCGCGTCAGGCCTTATCGCGGCTGCTTGCCAAGGTATTTAACGGCATCGCTCATCCCGGTGCCATCATTACGATTCTTGCGGGGATGTTGCTTTTCTCCGTGAACCCCCAATACTATGCTGCCGTAACATGGATGCGCGTCAAACTGTTGCTGGTGTTGATTCTAGTCGCGCTCGATGTCGCTACCTATTTGATGTTTCGGGCGGCCCGGAGCGGGCGCAAAAAGGTCCGTCAGCGCACCTTGATCTTGCTCCACACTGTGACCGCATTGGCCTTTCTGGGCGTGCTCATCATGGTGATCATCCGGCCCTTCGGGGCGTAAAATTTCGCGAGCCGTTTCCTAAGCAGCAAGGTGAGCGGAATGAAACATGGCCGAATGATCCCCCTGAGACCGGCCCTCCGAGGAAGTTGCGGGAGGGATTTCTGCGTGAAGCAGCCGAAAGGCCCGGTTCGTAGCACTTTTGGCCGGCGACCACGGCAGTTGCCGTGAACAGACCGACTCGGGAAAATGGCTCATACTTACAAGAGCGATTTCTTCACCGAGATCAGCAGATATTCGCTGAGATCTGCGCAGGAAATTGTTCCGCTCATTATCGAGATGGCCGAACCGCGCGCTGTTGTTGATATGGGCTGCGGCACGGGAACGTGGCTCGCTGTCTTTAGGGAGTTGGGGGTTGACGACGTGTGCGGCGTGGACGGGGATTACGTTGACCGCGGCCTTTTGCAAATCCCTCATGAGAAATTCGTAGTGCGGGATTTAGCCAAACCGTTCACCTTGAATCGTGTTTTTGATCTCGTCGTTTCTCTCGAAGTCGCTGAGCACCTTCCACTGGAGTCCGCAGAGACTTTTGTCACCTCGCTCGTCGAGCTGGGTCCCGTCATTTTATTTTCTGCCGCCGTCCCGCGCCAAGGCGGCGATCACCACGTCAATGAACAGTGGCCGGAGTACTGGGCGCGCCAGTTCCGTTCAAAAGGATATCAGGGGATCGACTGCGTGAGAGAAAAGGTCTGGAATAATGAACACGTGGCTTGGTGGTATGCGCAGAATTCGGTCATCTACGTCAGGCGCGAGAGTCTGGAACGGCTGCCCCACTTGAAAGAAGAGCAGCGCCATGTATCGGCGGAGATTCTTCCGCTTGTTCATCCGCGGCTTTACCTCATGGCGCGAGACTTTTCAGATGTTCCCCTCCGTCGAGTCCTGAGTGCCCTGCCCCGTCTGTTCAAAAGGGCGCTCCGACGCCGTGTCAGCCACTTGCCCTCAAACGCGCCCTGCCAGATTGAGGATTGAGAAGATCATCATAAATCTGCTGAATCTCGGCTACCATCTTGGCCTCCGAAAAATGATTCTTCGCCCGCTCGTGCCCTGCCATCCCGAACGCCAATCGCTGCTCGGGGCATGACGCCAGCCGCTTGATCCGATCCGCCAGAGCAGCGGGGTCGGCGGGAGGAACCAGCCAACCCGTCTCGCCGTCTATGATGATTTCTGGCAATCCGCCAACATTCGAGGCCACCACCGGGAGGCCCACTGACATGGCCTCAAGCGTCGTGATCGGAGTAGCATCCATCAGGGATGGTTGAACATAAACGTCCCATCTTGCTAAAACCGGCAGCAAGTTCGCCTGCCAGCCCAGGAATGTCACAGCATTGTCCAGTGCGAGCAAGCGCGCCTCTGCCTCTAACGAGCTCCGCAGGGGGCCGTCGCCCGCGATTTCCAAATGGAGGTTTGGATTTTCGCGCCGAAGGATGCGCATAGCTTGCAGGAGATAACTGACCCCCTTGATCAACACAAGTCTTGCTGCCGTCCCGATCACTTTCTTCCCCAATCGCTCCTTCGTTGATTGCCGAGGGGACCTCGGGGCCACTTGGACTGACGTGTAGACCACGCGGCTCTTTGCGCCGACCAGGATTTGGGCGGCGGCTCGCGAGTTGCAAATCACACAGTGCGCGCCCCAATTCCACTTTCTGACCGGTTTGTAAATGCCGTCTCTTTCCCGTGTCCAAATCACGTGGAGGTGAGAAACAAGTTTGGCGGAAGTAGCTCCGCGGATCAGCAGCCGAAGGGACCGTCCCAAAAGGTGCTCGTGGACGATGGCGAAACGGTCTCTCTCCTGGCGCAAGGCGCGCCAGAAGCGCCATGCCCCGGCGGGATTGCGTAGTCCGCCCTTCCAAGGAACAATCCGAACCTCCGCTCCGGCTGCTCGCAATTTGCTGACCAGTGGCCCATCGCCGTACAGGAACCATGCGTGGATGCGATAACGGTCCGGGTCGAGACGCCGTGCCAGCAGGGCGACTCTTTCGGTGATCCCGTTAGCTTCGGACCCGGCTGAATCCAGGATGTGTAGCACCTCATGACGCCGCAAAGCAAAAATCCCCCCTGCAGAGCTATCCCTTGCGAATGATCCCGCGACCCTTAGTAAAGACGGTAATGACGTCCCCCGGTTTATGAGGAAGGTCGCCATTCTGGTCGAGCACCTTCATCCCGTTCTCCTCGACGAGGTGGGCAAAAAATTTCCCCGTCATGTAGGACCGCCATCCATTGGAGCGATCGTCGTCACTGATGTATTCGCCCGCGTGGTGGATGATTCCGATCCCGCCCGCCCTTAACTTCCTCGCAAAATACGCCAGATAACGTGCCGTGTCGTTGGGGTTGATATGGACGAAAACATCGTAGGACCATACGAAATCCACGCCCTCATCCGGGATTGCGTCGGGAAGAGCGTCCGCGACGAGGAAATATTCAACATTCTGAAAGGAACGGAGTGCGTTTCGGCAAGCTTCAAGGGCAGCTTCAGACACATCCGCAACCACGACGCGCGAGCAGAGCGACGCCAGGACCTTCGTCCAGCGGCCAGCGCCCGGGCCTACTTCAAACACGGTCGAGCCGGGACGAATGTATTTGAGGATCGTCTGATTCACAATTACGTTCTCCCAGGCCGTGGGGTCAAGCCCGCGCAGCGATTGAACATCGTTGCTCCATTCGTTGCCGCCCCGCGACCAGTTGTAGCGGTCCGCCCAGCGTTTGCTCTCGCCTAAAGTGTGGTACTGCGAAGCGACCGTGTTCCCGCCTATCAGGAACCGGCGTTGCTCGACCGCGATGATCCAGCGGTCCAACCTCTTCAGCATCCAGAGCACGCTGAAACGAAGCGTAAACAGTGCGGTCCAAATAAGACCGCGGCTCCGCATGTAACTCTGAAGCTTGCGCCACCGCGCGCGATACAGCTCAATGTCCAAGGGCTCGCTCCATCAATCCGACCGAGCGCCGCGCTCCCGACGCCGGGTCTGGCAGACGATCCACGCGGGGACTAGCCCAAGAGCGCCCGCCATCTTTTCCTGACCGCGTGCCAAACGCGGCCACGGAAATGCTGCGTTTTGGGAGATGCCCCAGACCGCAGTTTTAACCAAAAATCAATCATGGAATTATCTGGCCAGACCATCGTGCGCCGAAGGCCCGCCGGGTCGGTGCAAAGCGTGTTCATTCCTTCTTTGGTCGTGAAAGCAGCGGAAAAGTGCCTTCGGGCGCAGGCTTGCACTGCATCGTTATGGTCTCCGTACGGGTAGGCAAACGCGGCGACAGGGCGACCCAGCAGATCCTCCAGGTCCTTGCGGCTGCCGGCGATCTCCTCCTCCAACTTGTCCTCCTGTAGCGTGGTTAGAAAAGGATGCGTCCGGCTGTGAGCGCCGAATTCAACCCCGTTCCGAGCCCAATCGAGAATCTGCTGGGCGTCCATGCCCATGAGCGTCCCCCGCCCCTCTCGCTTTTCCCAAAGATTCATCTTACCAATCCCCTGCGTGACGACAAACACTGTGGCATTGAAACCGAACTCACGCACGACTGGCAAGGCGTGCTCGACGATGTCCTTATAGGCATCGTCAAAGGTCAGCAGGACCGGCTTCACTGGAAGAGGCTTCGCGGTCTGTCGCCACTCGATCCATTGGCCGGCTGAAATACCCGTGTAGCCGTAACGCGCCAGCCAGCGCATCTGCCGCCGAAAATGCTCGGGCGAGACGGTCAACGACTTCACCGTTCCCGGACGATAAGGCCCGACGTTGTGGTACATCAACACTGGCACTCGGGCGCCGAACTCCTCCCGCAGGGCGTCCCAGGATCCTGCCTCACGCGTGGCCGCACGCCACATCCCTATGCCAAATGCCTTCCCCATGACACGAAGTCCAGCCGCTCGAAAGGCCGGATTCGAGCGGAATCGCTCCAGAATCCATATCGGCATGCGGAGCGGCCAGGCTGGATCCACAGGTATTCGAGCTGCGGCCCGTCTGAGCCACCGCTTCGCCGCGCCTCCACGCGTCATCCGGGCAAGAGGACTGTAGGACCGAAACTCAGGATACTTTCGGGAGATGCGCCATGCGCCTTGTGCCAATCTACGATTGTCTTCCAAAGCCCCCCAGGTAGATTTGACATAGATCTCCTGCACGACCGCGTCCGGAAGAAATCGAAGTTCGAGTCCGCATTCGCACAACCGGAGGCCAAGCTCAGTGTTGAAATGGAGGACCGCATCCAAGCTCTCATCAAAGCCGCCGCATTGAGCGAGGATCGAACGCGATACAGACCTATTGGCCTGAACCGCCCCGTGGCGATGCCAGATCGGGTCGGCTCCCGACAGGAGGGGTGTAAAGTAACCATTCCAGTCGGCGGTGATCCAGTCAGCGGCCAAAGTCGGGGCGCTCTCCGAAGACACAAAGACCGGTCCAAACGCCAGCAGAGGTCGCGAACCTGTGTGCGCCCGGCCATGTTTCGCCAGCAGCGTGGGATCGCACACGACG
>JAJYNF010000105.1 GCA_021786455.1 Acidobacteriota bacterium | reverse complement strand
AATTACGGACACGGCGGCTGAGTCATGACTGGCGGGAGCGTCGCCGCAAAGCGCAACGCGGCGGCACTATCCTGACGGGCGAGAGGCCGGTTCGAGACGACGAATGCGGCCAAGACAGCCTGGACATGGCAGCCGCGAGAGCGCATAGTCCCAAGCGATGTTCAATAAAATTCTCATTGCGAATCGCGGTGAAATTGCGCTGCGGATTATTTGCGCGTGCAAGGAATTAGGGATTCAGACCGTTGCGGTCTATTCCGAAGCGGACCGCTATTCCTTGCACGTCCGGTTTGCGGACGAAGCGGTCTGCATTGGTCCCCCCCGCAGCGCGGAGAGCTACCTGAACATTGCCAGCATTATTTCTGCGGCTGAGATCACCGGCGCCGAGGCGATCCATCCGGGCTACGGTTTTCTGGCGGAGAATCCGAAGTTTGCCGAGGTGTGTGAAACCTCGAATCTAACCTTCATTGGACCGAGGCCCGAGGTCATTGAGCTCATGGGGAATAAGAACGCCGCTCGGCGACGCATGGCGGAGCTGAATTTGCCAGCTTTGCCGGGGACGGAGATCATCTGCTCGCCAAAGGAAGCCCAACGCGAGGCGCAGAGGATTGGCTATCCTGTCATGATTAAAGCTTCAGCGGGAGGCGGCGGGCGCGGCATGAGACTGGCGCGCAACGAGGAGGATCTGCCCCGTCAACTCGAAACCGCTCAGAATGAAGCCCAAGCCGCCTTTGGCTGCCCCGACGTTTATCTTGAAAAATGCGCCGACCGGCCTCGCCACATCGAGTTCCAAGTTCTCGGAGACCATCACGGCAAAGTCATCCACCTCGGCGAGCGAGAATGCACCATCCAGAGGCGGCATCAGAAAATTGTGGAGGAATCGCCTTCCACCCAGGTGCAGGAAGCCTTGCGTCGGGAAATTGGCGCAAAGGTCATCCGGGCCTTGCGGGAGATCGGTTATACGAGCGCTGGCACGGTGGAATTTCTGATGGACGCGGATCGCAATCTCTATTTTCTTGAGATGAATACTCGCATTCAGGTGGAGCATCCGGTGACGGAGATGGTCACGGGTTTGGATTTGGTCAAATTACAAATTGAGCTTGCGGCGGGAGCTCCGCTGCCGATTGACGGAGACACCCTCGAACTCCACGGCCACGCCATCGAGTGCCGGATTAACGCCGAGAACCCCGAAACCTTCGCGCCCTCCGCGGGAAAAATCACGGGTATTCACGTTCCGGGAGGAATCGGGATCCGTGTGGACACGGCGGCCTATTCGGAGTGCGTTATCCCTCCGTATTACGATTCTTTGATCGCCAAGTTGATTGCTCATGGCCACGACCGCGACGAAGCCATCCAGCGGATGAAGCGCGCGCTCGACATGTTCATTGTCGAGGGGATTTCAACATCTATTCCGGTTCATCAGCGGATCATGAATGACGCCGACTTCTGCGCCGGCAATTTCGACACCGGCTTCCTCAGCCGCTTCTCGGCTAACGGTTCGGGACGCCTTTAATGCCCTTGGGGCGGACTGTGACGGTACTCTCGCTACCTCCGCTTTACGCCATTTTGGATTGCGCTCGGCTGAGATCACAGCCGGCGGCGGATGTGGCCCGGAAACTTGTTCAGGCCGGCGTCCGGCTGATTCAATACCGCGACAAGGAAGGCTCCTCCCGGCAAGTTTTCGAGCGCAGCCAGGCGATTGCCGAAGCGGTTGAAGGCCGTGTCTGCTGCCTGGTCATCAACGATCGAGCGGACATTGCGCGCTTGGTGGGTGCCTGGGGCGCCCACCTTGGCCAGGAAGATTTGCCTATTGATGCGGCGCGGCGGGTGCTTCGACCGAATCAGGTGTTGGGTCTTTCGACACACAGTATTGAGCAAGCGGAGCGCGCTGAAGCCTCAGCCGCGGATTATATAGCCATCGGCCCTATCTTTCCGACCGAGTCCAAGGTACAACCCGACCCTGTAGTGGGGCTGGAAGGCTTGCGCCAGGTTCGGCGCGCGGTCAAGAAGCCGCTCGTCGCCATCGGCGGCATTACGCTTGAGAACGTAAGATCCGTCATTGAAGCCGGCGCGGATTCCGTGGCCGTAATTCGTGACTTACTGGAAGCGCCGGATGTCGGGCGACGCGCCGAGCAATTTTTGCGCGCCTTGGAAGCGTAACACGGCGAGGAGGCGGGCGATGCCGCGGGGGACATGACGCCTCAAACTGCGAAGCCAGTGCCGAGCGGAACAGCAAACATGGATTCAAAAAGTCCTGACGACGCGCTTAGGGCTTCTTCCAGCTTCGTCAAGAGCCTCGGCCTATTCGATTGTACGACCATTGTCATGGGTTCGATGATCGGGTCGGGCATTTTTATTGTCGCCGCCGAAATTGCCCGCGAGGTCAGGTCGCCCGGATTGCTTCTGTTGTCCTGGGTCATCAGCGGCGTAATGACCGTGGCTGCCGCCATCACATACGGGGAGCTGGCGGCGATGATGCCGCGGGCTGGCGGCCAATACGTTTACCTGAGGGAAGCGTTGGGTCCTCTGTTCGGGTTTCTTTATGGGTGGACGCTTTTTCTGGTCATCCAAACCGGTACGATCGCCGCTGTCGCGGTGGCCTTTGGCAAGTTCTTGGGGGTTTTCTTTCCCTGGGTTTCTAATCAAAACTATCTCGTCAATTTGGGGACGCGCAGCTTGGCCGGCCATTCAGTATCTCTTGCTTTCTCGACCCAGCAATTCGTCGCCATTCTGGCCTTGGTGGGACTGGGCGTGGCGAATATTTTTGGGGTGCGTACCGGGGCGCGAGTCCAGAATATTTTCACAAGTTTGAAGGTTCTGGCGCTGTTGGGCCTTGTCGCCGCAGGTTGGTGGTGGGCAAGCCGTCACCCGCTTGCTGAATCGTCCACGCGGAGCTTTTGGGGTGGTGCTCATTGGAATTTGGCCACCTTGACGGTTCTTTCCGTGGCTCTGGTAGGCCCGCTTTTCTCTTCCGACGCCTGGAACAACGTCACCTTTACGGGGGAGGAAATTGTCAACCCCCAGCGTAACCTTCCCTTGGCGCTACTCTTGGGAACTACCGCGGTCTGCGCAATTTATTTTTTTTGTAACTGGATTTACCTGCGCGTTCTGCCGTTTTACGCCATCCAACACGCGCCAGATGACCGAGTGGCGACGGCTGCCATGAAAACCATGTTGGGCGGGAAGGGTGTCGAACTGATGGCCGTCGCGATTGTGGTCTCCACGTTCGGATGCATCAACGGCATGACGCTCGCGGGCGCCAGAGTTTACTACGCTATGGCCCGGGACGGTTTGTTCTTTCAGCGCGTCGCCTCGGTAAATTCAAAGTATCGAACCCCTGCTGTTTCGCTGCTGGTGCAGGCGGTTTGGGCGTCTCTGCTGACGCTCACGGGTACGTACAATGATCTGCTGGATTACGTCATTTTTGCCGTGATGTTGTTCTATATCCTGACAATCCTTGGGCTGTTTCGTCTGCGGCGGACTCGCCCCAATGCTCCGCGGCCTTATCGTGCCTGGGGATATCCAATTATTCCTGCGCTTTATATTGCTTTCGCTCTATTTGTCGAGTGGGCCTTGTTAACCCATAAGGCGGCGCGCAGCGCCGCGGGTTTGGGGATTGTAGCGATGGGGGTTCCCGTTTACTATGGTTGGCGGCGGAAACGCGCCCGATCGTTCCCACCGGAGCAGCGATCGGTCCAAGAGGAAAGTTGAATCGCTCGGGTATTCTTGTGCGGGGGAGCTACGAGGAGTGAGTGGTTGGAGGCCGTAAATGTCCATGCTGCTGGCGACAAAGCCGCTTGATACGATCATGGCGGAAGCGAAGGAAGAAGGACAGCACACGCTCAAGCGCGCGCTCGGCCCTTTCAATCTTATTATGATGGGGATCGGCGCGATTATCGGGACGGGCATTTTTGTGCTGACCGGTCAGGCGGCGGCCATGTATGCGGGGCCAGCCATTGTCCTCTCGTTTATCCTGGCCGGTCTGGGCAGCGCGTTCGCCGGTTTGTGTTACGCGGAATTTGCTTCGCTCATCCCCATCGCTGGCTCGGCCTATACATACGGCTACGCTACCCTGGGTGAAATCTTCGCCTGGATCATTGGCTGGGACCTGATTCTTGAGTACGCCTTCGGCGCGGCCACCGTCGCCTCGGGATGGAGCGGGTATTTTGTCAGCTTGCTCGGGGACTTCGGCATTCAGTTCCCGGCGCAATGGACGGCGCCGCCCGGAACAAAGATGGTGTTCTTCCAAGGCCGCTGGTCTCCCTTGGGAACCATCCTGCCGGCCTTGCAGGCTGCTGGTGTGAACCCCTCTTCGCTTCCTCACGTAACGTCGCATTTGAACCTTCCGGCCCTGCTCGCCGTCGTGGTTGTAACCGTGGTCCTCATTCTGGGAGTGCGAGAGTCGGCCAACCTGAATTCCGTTATGGTGACCATTAAGCTGGCGGTAGTATTTGTTTTTATAGGGTTGGCGGCTGCCTATGTCCTCCATCATTCGTCCATTACGGCGCGGAACTGGCATCCCTTCATTCCTCCCAACGCGGGCCAATTCGGGAGCTTCGGATGGTCAGGGATTGCACGTGGCGCAGCCGTGATTTTCTTTGCCTATATTGGATTCGACGCTGTTTCCACTTCAGCGCAAGAAGCGAAAAACCCGCAAAAAGACATGCCCATCGGCATTGTGGGCTCGTTGCTCGTCTGTACCGTCCTCTACATTGTGGTGGCCGGTCTGCTGACGGCCATCGTTCCGTATAAGATTTTGAATGTTGCCGATCCAGTAGCTGTCGGCGTGAATGCGATCGGGGTGCACTGGGGGAGTGTTCTCGTGGACGCGGGTGTTGTGGCCGGACTGGCGAGCGTCATGCTTGTGATGCTGTTTGGCCAGTCCCGGGTACTGTACTCTATGTCGCGGGATGGTTTGTTGCC
The DNA here is from genome assembly GCA_021786455.1 of Acidobacteriota bacterium. Lineage (GTDB taxonomy): Bacteria > Acidobacteriota > Terriglobia > UBA7540 > UBA7540 > JAKCCV01. The sequence goes on along the minus strand of JAJYNF010000105.1, from coordinate 8,872 downwards.
TCCGTGGGCCAGCCGCATCCATCCGCGTTTTCGTACTCCTTGGATCACCTCCATGGTTGTCGGTTGTTTTGCCGCGTTTTTCTCTTCCGTGCTGAACATCAGCGAACTCGCGCAATTGGTCAATATCGGCACGCTGCTTGCGTTTGTGATTGTCTGCTCTGGCGTGTGGGTGCTTCGCGCGCGCCGGCCGAACCTTCCACGCCCTTTCAAGACGCCTTGGGTTCCATGGATTCCCATTCTCGGCGCGCTGATTTCCCTGGGAATGATGGCCAGCCTTCCGTTGGTGACGTGGATTCGGCTCGTCGTATGGCTCATCATCGGGCTCCTCATTTACTTCTTCTACAGCCGCTCCCACAGCAAAGTACGTCAGGCGCAGGAAGCGCCGGTTTCCAAAACGAAATCTTGACGGTGGCTCGGGATCTCGTGCCGGCAATGATACGATTGCTGCTCGTAAGCAACTCGCTCCCAGCGGACGCGCCGGGCTTTCGCGAGGGTTCGTTATGCTGACGCGAATCCTTGAAAAGCTTCGCCGCGAATATCGAACTCACTCAATGGCGCGGTTCACCGCCTGGACGCTCGCCTACGGGTCAGCTCTCGAAATTGCCACCCATTTTTTTGCCGGCGTTCCCGCGCTGCTTTGGCTGGTGTTCTGGGGGTGCGCGGTTGCGTCGGCCGGTTATGTCATCCTGCGGCTGGCGCGGGCGTTCAAAGATAGGGTGCTGTGGCGGTTGAGCCGTCGCCTTGGCGTTACCTACGTTTTTATTGCCGTTATTCCGGTGATTTTGATTCTTGCCCTCGTCGCGCTCGCCGTAAGTATGCTGAACGGCCAATTCGCCGCCTATCTCGTGACCTTGCGGCTTCGCGATCAAGTCAACAACCTGCGTCAAGTAAACCGTGTGGTTGGGCACGAGGCTCACATGACCCAGGATCGTGCGCCGGACCAATTGTTGGCGCGCCTGCGGCAGCTCTTTAGCGCCGAACTCGACCAACACGCCGCGGATTATCCCGGACTTGAAATCACGGTTCACCTGGGTCAGCAGGCGCGCGCCTATGTCTTGAACGGAACGGCGCTGCCGCATCCCGTCGTAGTGCCCGCTTGGTTCAAAACGGAGGAATTCGCCGGCGTAGTTTACGAGAATGGCAGGCTTTTCCTCCGTTCGATGGACCACACCCCAACTCCCGTGGGCAAGTTGACGGTGATTCTCACCCAGCCGTTTACACCCCAACTCCTAAATCTGGTCGGCGCCGGTATCGGGCCGGTGGGAGTGTTAATGCCCCTACTGCCGGTGAAGCTGCCGGCCAAGGTCTCCGCTAACCGCGCTTCTTCCGAAATTCGAGTCTCTTCAGGGGAGTCGCCCCCCGCAGAGACCATCACCTCCACTTCCGTGCCGCTCCCGGCTTCCAGCGGTTTTTGGGATCTAGCGGTCCTGGGTGCGTCGGCCCTCAACCCGACCGTGTGGGAAGGCGCGGCGCGTAAGCGGCTATCTGTGCCGGTCTTCGTATATGTGCGGTCGAGATTAAGCACGCTGAGCCGGCGACTGTCGGGAACCTTGGGTGTTTATTCTCACGTGTACGTGACGATTTTTGTGGCCATCGCAGTCACCCTGTTCATTATCGAGATACTCTCTGTGGTCATGGGTTTGCGGCTGACGCAATCCATCACTAGGACGGTCAACCGCTTGTATGAAGCGACCGAGCGAGTGAAAGCCGGGGATCTCTCTTTTCGAATCGGGCAGCCGGCACACGATCAACTGGGCGCTCTCGGAGAAGCCTTCGACACGATGACATCTTCCGTCGAGCGTCTGCTCAGCGAGGCTCAGGAGAAATCGCGCCTCCAAAACGAGCTGGAGATTGCCCGCCAAGTCCAGGAGCAATTGTTCCCTCATGCCGTCCCCAACGTGGCGGGCCTCCAACTCTACGGAACCTGCATCCCGGCCCGGGGCGTCAGTGGAGATTACTACGATTTTCTGCAATTTGACGAGCAGCACGTCATGATTGTTCTCGCTGATGTCAGCGGCAAAGGGATCTCCGCCGCTCTGCTCATGGCGGCGATTCAATCAGCCATTCACGCTCAGCTTTACGCGGCCGTCGCTGGCGAAGGAGCCGCGGGCGGGTCTTTGCTCTCAACCGCGGAAATGGTTCGCCGCTTAAACCGGCAACTGTATGCAACCACTCCCGCGGAGAAATACGCCACCCTCTTCTATGCCGTGTATGACGCTGCTCTGCGGCGGTTGACTTACACGAACGCCGGCCATCCGCCTCCCATGCTCTTCCGCGGGGATAAACTTCAGCGCCTCAACGTCGGCGGGACCGCGATCGGTCTTTTCCGAGAGAGCACGTTCGAACAGGGCGAATTGTCCCTCGAGCGCGGCGATCTTCTTCTCGCATTCACGGATGGCATTACGGAGCCGCAGAACGCTTTCGAGGAGGAGTTTGGAGAGCGACGCGTCGTGGAGGCGCTGCAGCAAACGGGCATGGTTTCACCCGATATCATCGCTCGGCAGATTTACCAGTCCGTGAACGAGTGGACCGGGTCGCCCCAGCTGCAGGACGACATGACGTTAATTATTGCGCACGCGACGTAAAGGCCGATTGCACACAAGGACGCGGCAGCAAGCCCGAAAGACCGACGCGGCTGAGTTTGTCCCGCAGGAAGGGCTGGGGTCGCATTTCGACGACACCTCAATCCTTTGGCGCTGCCCTCAGCGGAATTCCAGCTTACTCCAGCGGGTCTCTGGGTGGACTTCCGTCCAACCGAGGATACCGGCTAGAATAGGGCCATTACGATTAGGCTGAGATGAACTCTATGGAAAGGTGCGACGTCGTTGTTGTGGGTGCGGGGCATGCGGGATCGGAGGCGGCGATGGCCTCGGCGCGCATGGGCCTAAAGACCGCGCTCGCGACCATCAATCTCGATCTGATTTGCCAAATGTCCTGCAATCCGGCCGTGGGCGGAATCGCCAAGGGCCACTTGGTTCGTGAAGTGGACGCGCTCGGCGGCGTGATGGGTGAAGTGATTGACGCGACCGGCATTCAGTTTCGCCTCTTGAACAGCAGCCGCGGCCCGGCCGTGTGGTCGCCGCGCGCCCAAGCGGACAAAAAAGCCTATCGCATCAAAATGCGGCAGGTTCTCGAGTCCGAACCCAACCTGCGCATCAAACAGGCTGAAGTCGTGGATTTAATCCTGGAAAATGTGGAGGCAATGTCCGAATCGCCCTCGCGACGCATCCGCGGCGTCCGCCTGCGGGACGGCCGAGTGGTCGAGGCCGGCGCGGTCGTCATTACCACGGGCACTTTCCTCAACGGGCTCATCCATTGCGGCGAGCAGACTTATGCCGCCGGGCGGTCCGGCGAGATGCCGTCAGTGATGCTGGGCGAGGCGTTGCGGAAATTGAGCTTCGAGGTTGGCCGTCTTAAGACTGGCACGCCGCCGCGCCTCGACGCCCGGACGATTGATTTCTCTCAGTTCCAAACCCAGGCGGGCGATCCCGTCTCCACGCCGTTCAGTTTTCGGACGCGCGCGATCACACAACCTCAAGCCGTCTGCTGGGTTACTTCGACCAATGAGGAAACGCACCGCGTGATTCGAGAAAACCTTCATCGCTCGCCGCTCTATTCTGGGCAAATCCAGAGTCGCGGGCCGCGATACTGTCCTTCGATTGAGGACAAGGTTGTCAAATTCGCCGACAAGCCTCGCCACCAGATTTTCCTTGAGCCCGAGGGCCTCGACACGAATGAGATTTACGTCAACGGCATGTCCACTTCCATGCCGATTGACGTCCAGATGGCAATGGTGAAATCCATCCCGGGCCTTGAAAACGCGGATATGATCCGGCCCGGCTACGCCATCGAGTACGACATGGTGCAGCCGACCGAGCTCACGCCGTGGCTCGAAACCAAGAAAATCCAAAATCTGTTTTTGGCCGGACAGATCAACGGCACGACCGGCTACGAAGAAGCCGCCTGCCAGGGCATCATGGCCGGCATCAACGCCGCGCTGCGCGTCCAGAACCGTGAGCCACTGATTATTGACCGCTCGCAGGGCTACACGGGCATCCTGATTGACGACCTGGTGAGCAAGGGCGTGGATGAACCTTATCGCATGTTCACTTCGCGCGCCGAATTTCGCCTCCGCCTACGGATTGACAACGCCGATGAGCGCCTGACGCCCCTCGGCTACAAGGTGGGAACGATCCGGCAGAAGGATTACGAGGCGTTCCTCGAAAAGCAGCGACGCATTTCCGCCGCCGCGAAATTTCTGCTTGAAACTCGCCTCGATCCCGCCTCGCGCGCCGGCCGCGAAATCTACGCGAAGCTCGGACTCATGAACGGTGGCGAGCTGCTTGCGCCCGCGCCACTCACGGGCGCGCAACTGCTCCGCCGCCCGGAAATGAATGTTGAGGATTTGACGGCCTGGATCAATGAAGCGCTCGCTGCCCAGGACCTTGCGCCACTCGGAGGGTCAGGCGGCGGCCTGTTCGTGCGAGAGGAAGCGCGACGGCTCGAAACCGATTTCAAATACGAAGGCTATCTCCAGCAGCAGGAGCGTCAGGTCGAGCGAATGAAGCGCGCCGAGGCTCGCCGCATTCCCGACGGATTCGATTACCACAAAATCTCCGGGCTCTCGCGGGAAGTGGTGGAAAAGTTCACCAAGGTCCGGCCTCTCACCTTGGGCCAGGCCATGCGCATTCCGGGCATTACCCCCGCCGCCGTCTCGCTGGTCAACATCTACATCGAAATCCTCCAGCGCCGGGGTGCGCAGGAGCAGGCGTCAGGAGTTTAGCGTCGCGGCGTGGAGACCGCCCTTCTGGTTCTGGATTGACTTCGCGCCGACTATGACGGACTTATCGCCAACCGGCGAATCGCCAATGTGATCGGCCGTGCGCGACGCGACCTATTTGTTTGGCGCCCACTTCCGGAAAAACTCCAGGAATGTCGGGTCGCTCATCGTGCGCGCGTTCCCGAACTATCCTTGGGCCATGGCGTAGAGCAGCTTGCCTTGAGGATTGAGGACGGCGAGGGCCGGAATGCCTTGCCGGATGGGAACGCCGTATTTCGCCAGCAGGCGGCGGAAGGTTTCGATCTTCTGCTTCGGTCCGTGGGAGAGGTTGGCCAGGGTGCGCTGGCGGGTCTTCGAGCCCTTGCGCCAGCCTTGGCGCAGCAGGACGGTGGGCGGGGAGTTGCGGTTACGGACGACGGTGATGTACATGAGGACATGCAATCACACTCTATCGGCCTTGCCCAGATACATATGAACATATACATGAGCACACAAGATAGTCCTCGTCTCGCCGCGAGTTGCAGCCATCCAAAGGCTTAATTCCCATTTTGCCCCCTGCTGTCAGTGGAACTTCGCGTTGACCGCCTTTGACCAGCTTCGCCGCGATTGCGGTAGTCCACTGCGAGGCCAGGATTACAAATTGAGGTTTGGAGGCAGAACGGCTTCCGTCAAGATGAGGTAACGCGGCCTATCCGGGACCGCAAGCGAGAAGGAGCGGTGCTGGACAGCTTCGCGGGATTCTTCAAGATTGCTCCATCCTGGTTGGATCTGCGGTTCTACGGATCGAAGACTTCGTCGGCGATAGAGGCTCGCAACGTTGGTCGGCAACATGCGCGGTGAGGAGGTCCAATGGGGCGTGGCGCGCTTGTTGGAGGGGGGGGCGGGCTATGCGCGGAATCGGGGGGATTTGAGAAGCTTCACGGTTTCAGCGGCCACCAGATCGCCGACCCGAGAAGTGGTCACTGGCCGCGACCGACCGGGCAGGTCGGGTGTACGCACCCCGCGTTTAAGGACTTTTTCGATTGCGGTCTCGATGGCCGACGCTGCCCTCAACATGCGGAAGGAATACCGCAGCATCAAGGCCGCCGAAGCAATTGCGGCAAGCGGATTCGCACGTTTGCGCCCAGCGATATCGGGAGCAGAACCGTGCACGGGCTCATACAAGGCCGAGTGCTCTCCTAGGCTGGCGGAAGGCAGCAGGCCAATGGACCCAGTAAGCATGGCGGCTTCGTCACTCAGAATGTCCCCGAACATGTTGCTCGTCAGAACCACATCAAAGCTCGTCGGCCGGTCAATCAGGCGCATGGCGCAATTGTCCACGTATAAATGCTCCAGCTCCACGCCGGGGTAAGAGCGGCTGACGCGGGTGACGACCTCGCGCCAAAGCCGAGATGACTCGAGAACGTTAGCCTTGTCCACCGAGGTGACTTTGCGCCGCCGCGCCTGCGCCAACTGAAAGGCCCGGTGAGCCACACGCTCGATCTCATGCTCCCGATAGATTTCGGTGTTGACGGCGTACCGTTCCCCGTCTTTGGAAAAGATGCCTCGCGGATTGCCAAAGTAAATTCCTCCCGTCAACTCACGGACAATCACGAGGTCGGTTCCTCGGACGCGGTCTGGCTTGAGGGCGGACAGAGAAACCAGCATTTCGATAATCTTAGCGGGCCGCAGATTGACGTAAAGCCCCAACCGTTGCCGGATTTGGAGCAAGCCGTGTTCCGGACGCAATTCCGGCCGTCTCGAATCCCATTGCGGTCCACCGACCGCGCCCAACAGGACAGCGTGCGCTTGATGGCAGATGGAAATGGTTTCAGGGGGCAAAGGCAAGGCCGTGGCATCGAGGGCACATCCGCCAATTAATCCCGTTTGAAACCTGAAGGACGGCCCCAACACGTCTTCTGCCGCCTTTAGAACCTTAACGGCCTCCGCGGTCACTTCATGGCCGATTCCATCCCCGGGCAGGACTGCTATTTTGTAAAGTCCATGCATGCGTTTTGAATTATATATATCTTACCCGATTAACGCACGATGTATCAAGGTTTAATTCCACTGAACCCTGCGATCCAGAAAGCGCCACTCATCAAAGGTAACCGTTGGAACGCAGGATTACGCCATCTCATTGATTATAAACCTGCTACCAAACCCATCCGGTTTGAACTCTTGATCGCGTTCTCAGGTTGACGTTGGCTGCCAGCTCCATGCCGCGGCGCTTTTTTCAGTCCGGAGAACCATTGCCCCATGCTTCACCGGCAGTTTGCGGCGAATCGAAGGACGGACTACCAGTCAAGGATGGCGCCGTCGGGCGCGCGAATGGAAGTTGCAGGGAGGACCTCTTGCTGGAAGGGGTGGCGTGCGGCGGCCTGCTCATTGACCACGATTCCGAGGCCGGGGAGATCAGTTTTCAGCCAATAGCCGTCGCGCGTCTCGAGCGAATGCTCGACCACTTCCCAACGCCACGGCACATCGCTTAGCATATCTTCCTGAATCAGGAAATTGGGGGTGGACATTGCGAAGTGTAGAGCGGCAGCGTTGGCAATCGGCCCGAGCGGGTTGTGCGGCGCGACGCCCATGAAATAAGTTTCCGCCATGGCGGCAATCTTTTTCCCTTCGAGCAGACCCCCGCAGTGGCAAAGGTCGGGTTGAATCACGTGGCAAGCTTGCTGCTCGAAAACCGGGCGGAACTGATGCCGGGTGACCAGGCGCTCGCCGGTAGCAATCGGCACGCGCACAGCCTCGCGCACTTGGCGGAGGGCCGCGACGTTTTCCGGAGGGACCGGCTCCTCGCAAAAATACGGCTTGAACTCCTCGATGGCGTGGATGTACTCGATGGCGACGGCGGGATACGTCCGGCCATGGAAATCAATCATTAAGTCTATAGAGTCGCCAATGGCGAGGCGCAATTTCTCGATGGTCTGGGCGAACTTCTTGATGACGCCGGCGCCCATGAGCGGTTCCGAGTAAGGCACCGAGACAACTTTAACCGCCGTATAGCCCCGAGCAACGACCCGCTGAGCCAAGTCAATGAGCGGGGCTGGGTCGAAGGTTTCGTACACGGCCTTCATAGCCCCACCGCCTAGATGCGTGTACATGCGAACACGGTCGCGCACTTCTCCGCCCAGGAGCCGGTAAACCGGGCGCCCGAGCGATTTGCCTAAAATGTCCCAGCATGCCTGCTCAATGCCGCTGATGGCGCTCATGCCAATCACGCCCAGCCGCCAAAACGATTGACGGTAGAGCTTTTGGTACAGATGCTCAATACGGGTCGGGTCTTCGCCAATCGCCAGGGGCGCTAAATCCTCGATCGCGCCCACCACGGCGCGGGTTTTCCATTCGAGAGAGGCTTCGCCCCAGCCTATCAACCCCGGCTCGTCGCTCTCCACTTTGACAAAAATCCAGTTGCGCATCTCGGCGTTCACGACGAGAGTTTTGATAGCAGTGATTTTCATTGTGTCAATCCATCGGATAGAGGCTACAGCCTCCGTCCACCAAGAGCGTGACTCCGGTCATATAATCAGCGGCGTCGGAACAAAGAAAGATAAACGCTTCGGCAACCGATTCCGGCGACTGAAGGTAGCCGAGAGGAATGGCTTTCTCCGCCCGGCGGCGATAATCCGGCTCCGTATCCCATTGGCGCTTGGCCATGCCGACGCCCACAATGCCCGGCGCAACCGAATTCACGCGAATGCCGCGCGAGGCCAGCTCCCGCGCCATCCCCCGCATAAGCATTTTCATGCCGCTTTTGGTCACGTTATAGGGGGTGATGTCCGGCCACGGAAAGTCTTGCACCCAGGAGGAAGTGAAAATGATTTTGCCCTTCACGTTCCGTTCGACCATGGAGCGCGCGGCTGCCTGCGCCACCAAAAATGCGCTTTTCAAATTGAGAGAGAGGATTTTGTCCCATTCCGCTTCCGGATAATCGAGGATGGAACAGGTGTGCGCCATGCCGGCGTGACAAAGCGCCACATCGAGCCGCCCGAACGTGGCGACGGCCTCCTGGACAGCTTGCGCCGCTTCGCTCGCCTGCGTCACGTCGGCGCGGATATAACAAGCGCGATCCTGCGGCCAATGCCGCTCCTCGAAAATTTTGCGCGC
>JAJYNF010000136.1 GCA_021786455.1 Acidobacteriota bacterium | reverse complement strand
GACGTAGCGCATCGGCGCCGAAGGAGAACTCCTGCTTGCCGAGCCATCGGCGGGATGGCAAGGAAAGCTCCACTCCGGCGCCTTCTTGATGGCTGAAACGTTCCCAGGAGTTGAAGTAATTTCCAGCCAGGCCGTTCGGCGTCACCAGCATGTCCAAGGGGCCCTGGCCGTGCGCGTTGGTATCTGCTCGGAGGTATTGAAAATGGGTCGTCAGAACGTTTCCCGAAGAAAACTGATAATGATCGGAAGCGTCCACGGCGTAGCCACTTCGGTTGAGGTCCGACGACGCCGGTTGAGGGATCAAGGCGCGCAAGTTTGCGAACTCCTGACGCCGGGGGAAGACATCCACATTGAAGGTCAGTAAATGGTGGCTAGAAAATAGATATTGGAAGGTGGAGAAGGAATTGAAGCCTTGAATTTTGGTTTCATCGTGCGGCCAGGCTAACCCTCGCACGTCCTCCTTGTTCATGGTGTACTGGAACACCTCCGCGAAGTTCAGCTTGTTCCGCCGAAGCGGGCCGGAGAAATGCAGGCGCGGCTCTGCCTGCTGAATTCCCACCATGTGTCCCTGCTTAGCTCGAATTTTAGGATTGATGTTCTCCATTCCCCACGTCCACCGGCTGGTAGGAGATTGGGTCTCGATGGTCGTGAGGCCGCCCGTGAATCCGTCATCGTCGGCCTCGAAGGGAGCCGGGTAAACCTTTAGAGATTGAATCGCGTCAACTGGAATATCCTGAATAAAACTCCCCGTGACAGGGTCCACGAATTCCGCCGAATCAATTTCCAACATGCCCTGAGTTTCGGAGGCGCCTTTGATATAGGTTTTACCATTCAAGGCGCGAATCACCCCAGGCATCAGCGGCAACTCTTGCTTGACTCTTTGCTGAGCTACGGGGACGGTGGTGAGTTGGGTAGCGCTCAACCGGGAAGGAGGAATCGTGCTGGCTTGAGCAATCGGCGGCGCCTTCTCTCGAACCTCGACTTGCTGGCGGACTTCGGAAAGATTCAGGCGGATGTTGCTAACCAAATTCTCGCCCGGCTGGATGACGACGGATTGGGAATAGGTTTGGAAGCCCGGAGCCACGACGGTGAGCGTGTAACGGCCGGCCGGAATGTTACTAAAGGCAAAGCCGCCCTTTTCGTCGGAAACCACAGTGCCAGGCTTCCGCGCCCTATTGGCTGAAATTAGCCGAACCCTGACATGGCCTGCCGGAAAAACTTCCCCGTCCGCAGTGACGGCCGTGACCGTGCCGCGGATGCTCCCGAAACCGGGTGACTGCCCTCTGATGGCAACCGGCACGAGTGCCCTGCCGACCAAGGTGAAAGCCACAGTGAGAGCGCAGAGATGCGCTCCGAAGGCGACAGGACTCGATTTCCTCAGTTTGGTAAAGTTCGACGCCATCGCCGCCGGTTGCCTTTTTTGCGCGCTCCTTATAGCTGACTCTGCGCTTGGAAAAGAAGAAGTCTCTTCTGGTCCTTCTGCCACACGTCAAACGTACGCGCCCTTTGCGCGTTTGTATGGGTGAGCCGGCAGGGGAAGGTTCCAGTTCCCCCTTCAACCGATGGGGCTGCACGGCAGGATTTCCACCCAATTCACCCTGCTTACTTTAGTTCTGATGCACGGATGCCTCAGCTAGTTTCATGGCGGGGTCGGCAATAATCCGCTCCACGAATTGATAGGATTTATGCGCGCGTGTTTACCGGGTTTCGGCTTGCATGAGAAGCATCAAGATCGCCTTCTGAACATGCAGGCGGTTTTCGGCCTGGTCATAGACGATTGAGCGATTTGAATCCAGCACGGAATCAGTAACTTCTTGGCCTCGATGGGCCGGCAGGCAATGCATGAAAACGGCGTCCCGGCAGGCAGTCGCCATCAAGGTGTTATTGACCTGAAATGGAGCGAAAACCTGCGACCGAAGATGAGCGGCAAATTCCTGGCCCATGCTCGCCCAGACATCCGTATAGACCACCTGCGCGCCCGCTACGGCTTCGAAAGGATCGTGAAAAAGTTGGGGCGAGGCGCTTGCAGAGCGTCCGGCAGCTCTGGCTTCTTCGGTAACTTCCGGCTTGGGCTCAAATCCGGCAGGCGTAGCGACACGCACCGAAACCCCGAGCTTCGCGCCGGTCAACATCAGCGAGTGGCAAACGTTGTTGCCGTCGCCAATGAACGCAAATTTAAGCCCTCTCAGGCGGCCAAACTTTTCGCGCAGGGTAAAGAAGTCGCTGACCGCCTGGCAGGGGTGGTATAGGTCGGTCAGAGCGTTAACGACGGGAATCGAGGCGTTCCCGGCCAGTTCGACCACCGCCTGGTGCGCGTAAGTCCGCGCCACGATGCCGTCCACCCACCGCTCCAGGTTGCGCGCCACATCCTTGATGGATTCCCGTTCGCCCAGCCGCGGCTTGGTGTGGTCCAGATAAATGGCATGGCCGCCCATACTGGTCATGCCAACCTCGAACGTTGTGCGCGTGCGCAGCGACGGCTTTTCAAAAATCATCGCCAATTGCTTGCCCGCGAGAGCACGAGAGTAAGCGCCAGGCGAAGCCTTGACACGCTCAGCCAGATCGAAAATCAGCGCCAGGTCGCCCGGTGTCAGGTCGGCGTCCGAGAGCAAATCGCGAGCGCTCACTTGTTCCTGTTGATCCATAGCCACGGTCGGTGTCATGCGTGCACTCCTTTCATCTGCGCCGCCAGGACGGTTTCCAGTATCGGGCGCAACCCCTCGATGAACTGGTTCACATGCTCCTCCTCGATAATCAAAGGTGGGAGGAATCTTAGTACGCGCTCCTGAGTACAGTTAAAAATCAGGCCGGCCTCCAGTCCTCGCCGGACGACCTCCTTTCCGGGGAGCGGCAGCTCCAACGCCTGGATTAAGCCATCTCCGCGAACCTCCCGGATTGACGAAAATTCCTCCTGGAGGCCGAGAAGCTTCTGGCGGAGATAAGCTCCCACGTGACGCACGTGATCCAGAAAGGCGGGCTGTTCCAGGATTTCCAAAAACTTCAGCGCCAACCGGCATTGCAACGGCCCGCCGCCGAAGGTTGAGCCATGCGAGCCAGGATGGAAAGCCTCCGCCACGCGCTGCCGCGCCAAAATAGCGGCCAAGGGCAATCCGGCCGCCAGCGGTTTGGCGACGAGGACGATGTCCGGCTCCAGCCCGAACTTTTGATAGGCAAAAAACCGCCCCGTTCGTCCCAGGCCGCATTGAATCTCATCGCAGATCAGCAGCGCGCCGTGAGTTCGGCAGAGCTGCTGCGCGGCTCGGAGAAATCCTTCCTCCAACTCCACCACCCCTCCCTCGCCCTGAATCACCTCCACCATAAGCGCCGCTACGTGTTCGGAAAAGCTTTGATTCAAGTGCGCCAGGTCATTCACGCGGACAAACTTGATTCCTGGAAGCAGCGGCTCGAAAGGTTTGCGGTATTTTTCCGGCCAAGTGACCGAAAGCGCCCCGAGCGTCCTTCCGTGAAACGAATTCTCCATCGCCAGGATGACGAAGCGGCCATCCGACACCGCCCGTCCTGCGTGAGCCCTCGCCAGCTTCAAAGCGCCTTCCACCGCCTCCGCTCCGGTGTTGGCGAAGAACACGCGGTCAAGTCCGGAAATCGCGCTCAGCTTCTGGGCGAGCGGAGCCTGATAAGGGTGGTAGATGAGATTCGAAACGTGCAGCAACGACTCGGAGCTATCCCGCAGCACCGCCATCAATGCCGGGTGATTGTAGCCAAGCGCGTTGACCGCAAGGCCGCCGAGAAAATCAAGATATCTTTTGCCGTGCTCATCGTACAGAAAACACCCTTCGCCGCGCGTTGCGAGAATCGGAAGCCGCTCATACGTGGGGATGAGCGTCTGTGATTCGAGTTGAGCAATCTGCTCGAGGGTCATTATGTTTTCACAATCCTTGTTCCAAAACTTGCGCTCCGCCTGATGGCCCGTTCAAGGCCAGCGGGAATGTCCGGGGCCATGATGTCAATTTCGCCCACGCCGTTTCGCAAGGTGCGCGCGCAGGAACGCAACTTGGGAATCATGCCGTCACGCACAATGCCTTTTTGAATCAAGTTTTGGATTTCGCCCAGCTTGACGATGGGCAGCAGGCGCCGCTCGGCATCCCATACGCCGCCCGACTCGGTCAAGTAGAGCAAACGATGCGCTTGGAGCGCCACCGCCAGTGCCGCGGCCAAGTCGTCGGCATTGATGTTGAGATATTCACCTGCCGGGCTCAGCCCCAAGCTCGCCACCACCGGCACCAGTCCCTTCTGAAAGGCCGCGTCGAGAACGGTCGAGTTGATTTTGCTCGGGCGGCCGACAAATCCCAGGTCCTTCCGGCTGCCATTCGCGCCAGCCGCGATTTTGCGCGCTACGACCAACCCTCCATCTCCGCCGCAAATACCCAGAGCGGGTTGCCCCTGCGCCTCGAGCTCCGCCACCCAAGTCTTGTTAATTAATCCAGCCAGCACCATGAGCGCCACATCTCGCGTGGCTGCGTCAGTGACCCGCAGCCCTTGGTAGAACTCCGTCGCGATGCCGAATCGCGTCAAGGTTTCTGTTAACGCCTTGCCGCCGCCGTGAACCACCGCCACGCGATGCCCCGAGCGGCAAAGATCCCGAATCTGCCGGCCAAGCCGCCGCCGCCCCTGCCGGTCCTCCGCCGCCTGCCCGCCGATTTTGATGACAATTTTCATCCCAGCGCCGTGGTTTCTGGAAAACCATACATGAGATTCATGCTTTGAATTGCCTGACCCGCGGCGCCTTTGCCAAGGTTGTCGAGGGCCGAAACGATAATCAGTTGGCGTCTGGAAGCGTCGAGGGCAAAGCCGATGTCCGTGTAATTGGTCCAGGCAACGGATTGGATTTCTGGGAGCGAATCCTCCAGGACCCGAACCAAGGGCGCCTGCGCGTAAAAATCACGGTAAAGTTCCAGCACGGATTCGAGCGGCCGACCCTCTGCCAGCCACACATAGATTGTGCTGAGAATGCCGCGCGTGACGGGCAGAAGGTGAGGTGTAAACGTAAAGCGCGAGGCATCGAGGTTCAGCGCTTCGAGCATCTCCGGGACGTGGCGGTGCGAGAACAGGGCGTAAGCGCGGCAATTCTCGTTGACTTCGACGAAATGCAGCTTGTCGCTGGGGGCGCGGCCTGCCCCGCTCGCTCCGGATTTCGAATCGGAAATAATCGGCGCGAGCGGGTCCAACCATCCTGCACGAACCAGCGGCGCCAGCCCCAGAATGACCGACGTGGCGTAGCAACCCGGGTTGGCCACCAGGCGCGCTGTCCGAATCGCAGTCCCATTCAACTCCGTCAAGCCATAAACCGCCTCTTCGAGCGCCTGAGGAGCCCGGTGCTCAAACCCGTACCAACGGGGATAAGCCTCCGCATTTTTCAGCCGAAACGCCGCGCTCAGGTCAATGACGCGCAGACCGCGCTCGAGGAGCGCAGGCGCGAGTTCATGCGCGGTTTCATGGGGCGTGGCGAGAAACGCCACGTCCGTCTCATCCGGCGTCAGGCTTTCCGCAGCCAGCGGCTCGCAAAGCGCGGTGAATTTGCCGCGCAGCACCGGATGCGATTGGCCGATGGCGTAAGGCTTGCGGCCGTCCCGCCCGGAAGACATTAGGCGCGTCACGCGGGTGTAAGGATGTTTCGCCAAGCGCGACAACAGCTCGCGGCCCACATACCCGGTAGCACCCACGACGGCCACTCGAACCGTCACCGTGCCCGCGGCCTCCCGGCTCCCGGACGCCTTCTCTTCAATCACCGCGCCCAACGGCCTTCCCCCCAGCATCTTTGGCAAGAATATTTATGCGCAATTCGCATATTTATAACTCTATAGCCCATTCGCCTCATGGTGTCAAGGAAAAATTGGGCGTCCACTCCGCATCAACGCAATCCCACCCAATCCTTTCCATTCACTTTTGGAAGAGCTTCCCTTAAAATGACGTTTCGCCGGGCGGTGCGTAAAAGGCAGCGTTGGGGGGAAGCAAAACCGCTCGGGCGAGAGGAGAGGCGATTGTCAGCGCGCGAGAAGCTCATCGTCGCTCTGGATTTTGCCACTGCCGACGCCGGCATGAAGACCGCCGAAAAGCTGTTCGGGCGCGTTGGAATGTTTAAGGTCGGCTCAGAACTGTTCACCAGAGCAGGGCCTTCGCTGGGGCGGGACTTGATTGCCCGAGGACAGCAGGTTTTTCTCGATCTCAAGTTCCATGACATTCCAAGCACCGTGCGCGGAGCCTGTCGGCAAGCGGCGGAGATGGGCGTGCGGATGGTGAACGTCCATGCCTCTGGAGGGCGCAAGATGATGGAGGCGGCCGCGGAAGGGGCGCGTCAGGGGCCCAGCGGCCGGTTACCCTGGGTGTTGGCGGTCACTGTGCTGACGAGTTTAGGGCCGGAGGATCTCGGTGAGCTGGGGGTTTTGGGCACGCCGGAAGAAGTGGTGGTCCGATGGGCGCGCCTAGCGCAGGCGGCGGGATTGGACGGCGTGGTTGCGTCCGGCCGTGAAATTTCCGCCATTCGGCGCGTCTGTGGCCCGGGGTTTGTGATTGTGACGCCCGGTATCCGGCCAATGACCTCGAGTTCCAACGACCAAGCGCGGACGACTACACCGGCAGCCGCGATCGCGGCGGGGGCTGATTATCTGGTGGTGGGCCGACCCATCACCGCTGCTCCCGATCCCGCCGCTGCGGCCGCGATCATCGTTCGGGAAATGGAAGAGGCAGCAACCTCACTTCGCGCGTCCTGAGAGGCTTGTGACCGAAAGCGAAATCCTCGCAATTTTCAAAGAGCATGCCGCCCTGCTGGAAGGGCACTTCGTGCTTTCTTCCGGTCTTCACAGCAATCGGTATATCCAATGCGCGCTGGTCTTGCAGTTCCCGAAAATCGCCGAGCGGCTTTGCGCGGAACTCGCCGGAAAGCTGAAGGGTCTCGGTGTAAGAACGGTTGCTGCGCCCGCGCTCGGCGGAGTCCTGGTGGCCCATGAAGTCGCTCGAGCCTTGGGCGCTCGAGCCGTGTTTACCGAGCGGCAGGATGGCGTGATGAAGTTGCGCCGAGGGTTTTCCTTTGCACCGAATGAGCTCACCTTAGTGGTGGAAGACGTGGTCACGACCGGCCTTTCAACCCGCGAAACCATTCAATGCGTCGAACACGCCGGGGCAAGGGTCTGCGGCATCGGGGCGCTTGTGGACCGAAGCGGCGGACAAGTTAACTTTGGGCTGCCTCAATTCGCCCTCGTAGCGATGCGCGTCGAAACTTACGCCCCAGCCGAATGTCCGCTCTGCCGAGCTGGGGTGCCGACTACCAAACCCGGCAGCCGAACTCCGCGCTAATGGGCCTGGTTTGGCTGCCGCATGGCATCGCGCCCGGCTGGGTTTAGGGGATCTGAGGCTCGGCCGAGGAGGGTTCGGGGAAAACCCGGGCGCCCAACTTTGGATACCTTGAGCCTAGAAAATGGTTTGCGTAGGATTGAAAAAAAACCATCGCCGGCGTGGAAACGATCGCGAGGGCATAGACAATCACGGCAACGGCCCCGCCTGCCAGAATGACGCCCGTGCTGAAAGTATAGTAGTTAAGAGGCAGAGCGGCAGCTCTGGCCAGGACATAAACGCCCACCGCGATAGCGCCGAGTGGAATCATCAACAGCAACACGGTTATGAGGCTGGCCAGACCGAAGAATATAGCCGTGCCCACCAACAACACTATTTTCATCAGAACATATCCGGCATACGATTTCCTTTCGCGCTTGAGCATCGGCGACAATCGGCGCCAGCCCTCAACAACGCCGACTTTTTCGAGGGCCATGATGGGAACAACGAAGTCCTGCGCCAGCAGAGAGATCACCGCGACGAAGATTAGAAAGGCGGTCACGAGGATCAAAAGGATTCCACCGCCGAAAATCAGCAATGGCATCTGGTGGTGCAGATTCCTCAGGAGACCCGCGCCGGCTGCCCACGCCAAGGGTACTCCGACCAAGGCTAATAGAACCGCGCCGGTACCCACCCATAAGCAAATCTTCCAGAGCAGGTAGCTGAGACCCTGAGGCTTCCACATGGGCCACCCTTGTTTCATATCGCACTCGCCGCTCAGCACCGAATTAAACAGGATGAACCGAAACACACAGGCCATGTAAATCCACATCGCCGCCAGGATAACCGTGAGGACCCCCACCACAACCAGAAGAGGCCAGAAGTGGAGCATCCGTTCCCAAACGGCTTTAGGCCATTCGGGGGAAGGGAGGATAAACCGCCTCGATCGCATGGGTGGAAGCCAGTGGCCCCATTCGTTCCAACTTCCGGGGAAGGTGAAATCACCGGTGGTCATGGCGACCACCGCCATTCGCAACCAGAAGCGAAACCGGCGGGTTTGGAAGAGCTGGCGTTTCGTCTGGTCAAAGGCTGGCGAAACGGCGTCAATCGCGGAAAGTGGCGTTGGCATAGCTTAGTTACTCCGGAAGGTTTGCCTGCCCATTACTATTCTCGGATAGTTTTGGTAGGGTAGGCGAATAAGAATTTTGCGCTCCACGTTCACTCGCCATGCGCCTGGGATGGGTCCCATAGTTAACTGAATCGCTGGGCTCAGCAACGTTGATAAACAAGCTTGCCGGCGACCAACGACCACCTCACCGCCCCTCGGAATCTCCAACCGTCGAAAGGGGAGTTTTGGCTTTTCGAGTAACCCTGCGCGGCCGAGTACACCCACTCAAGCCGCGGATCAATGATGGTTAGATGCGCGGGTCCGTTTTCCTTCAGCCGACCGAGGGGTCGGTGAATGACGCCGGCCGGCCCGGAAGTGAATAGCTCGATCATCCGCCCCAAAGAAATTCGGCCTGGTTGCACGAGCTCGCGCAGCGCCACGGCGACGGCCGTCTCCAATCCAATCACCCCAAAAGGAGCGGTGGCCATTGGCAAAGCCTTGCGCTCGGGCGCATGGGGCGCATGGTCGGTGGCAATCGCGTCCACCGTTCCGTCAGCCAGTCCTCTTAAGATGGCTTCGCGATCCGCCGTGCCGCGCAGGGGAGGATTCATTTTGGCGCTGGTGCCGTAAACCGCCACATCGTTTTCGGTCAAGGCCAAGTGATGGGGAGTCACCTCGCAAGTGACGCGAATGCCTTCCCGCTTGGCGGCTCGCACTCGCTCAAGGGCTTCCGCCGTTGAAAGGTGAGCGATATGGATAGCGCCGCCTTCGGCCGCGCAGGCTTGGATGTCACGCGCTACGCAAGCTTCTTCAGAGCGATTAGGGATTCCCAGAAGATTCAGGCGCTCGGCCACGCTTCCGGCGTTGATGACCCCTCCGGCGCTGAGACGGAGGTCCTCGCAATGGTCTATAATCGGGACGCCGAGCCGCTGGGCCTGCCGGAGAGCCTGACGGAGCAGGGCGTCGGTTTTGACGGGCCGTCCGTCATCGGAAAAAGCTACCGCCCCCGCCTTGCAAAGCCGCTCGAAATCAGTCAGCCGCTCTCCGCGGCTCCCTTCGGAGACAGCGGCAATCGGGAAAATGCGCGCCAAGCCGAGGTCGCGGGCCTTTTCGATCATCGCGCGGGTTAGCTCTGGCTCGTCGTTGACCGGGCGGGTATTGGGCATCGGGCAAACCGCGGTAAAGCCGCCGGCCACGGCCGCGCGCAATCCGCTCTCGAGAGTTTCGGAATCCGTATCTCCAGGCTCGCGCAAGTGAACGTGAAGGTCCACAAATCCCGGGGCAACGATATGTCCTCGCGCTTCGAGAACCAAAGCCTCGACGCCGGGAAGATTCGGTGCAATGCGCCGAATCGTTCCGTCTTCAATCAGAACGTCCAGCTCGTCGTCCAGATTGTCCGCAGGGCTGATAACCCGCCCGCCTTTGATGAGTAAATTCACCATGGACGCGGTAGAACTCAGACTCGGCCCTTTGCCCGCCGGAGTTCGATTTTACTGAAAATACCCCTCCATGCAAAATGTCTGCGGTCGGCGGAGCCATCGGCGGCGATGCGAAGGACCCGTTGCGGTCGCATTACGCGAAAGAATGCCATTGCCCTCACCTTTCGAAAAGGGCGACTATTTCCTCGATAGCGGAGAGCGCGAGGAGGGCTCCGGAGGGTTCTTGAAGCGGTGGTAATAGCAAGGCTAAACGTGATCGGGCTGAGAGCTTCTGGTCGTTTGAGTCGGTGATGGCGAAAAGGTCCTCGCCCGCCAAGCGAGCCCGGCGAGCTACTTCATGCACGCGCCGTTTGAGCAGACAGTCAGACCCGGATATGAGTAGCGTGCCACGCGAATGCGCACCCTCCTTGCGACGGGTCGGCAAGAGATCGGCGAGGTCATCCGCCTCCGTAAGAATTCCGCCCGCTCGGAGTTCTTTCGCGGCCTGCAAGGCCACGGAATGATAGAAACCCGCGCCGGAAACGACCAGCTCCGGCAAGCTCGCCAGTTCTCCTCCCAGCGAACGCGCGGCCCCCTGAACCCGCGTCAGCATGTCCTCCATCAGCCGGGGCAGTCGAAAAAACTCCTCCTGTAATTTCTTCTCTTCGGGCGTTAAGCGTCTGAGGATGCGCGAGGCAACCATCGGCAAAGCAATCATGGCTGCCGAGGCCCCGACGACCCAGGCGGGGTTATTGCTGCATTCTTCGTCGAGAAAGACCGGTATAACGGCGTGGGCCAGTTTGGCCAGCGGGCTCTCGTCGGCTGCGGTAACGGCCCAGAGCGCAGCGCCGCGCGCCCGGGCGAGCGTGGCGGCGCGGAGAACCTCATCGCTTTGGCCCAGGCGCGAGACGGCCAATACGGCTGACGTTGGCACGACGCAGCGGATGGTGTATTCGCCGAATGCCGATGCAGCCCGCACGAGCGCCGGCCGGCCTAGAAGCGATTCAAAGGCGTAGGTGGCAATCGCCGCCGCGCCCTCGAAGGCATCTTCCCGCACCACGAAAATCGGCCCCTCACCGAGTCTCCGTTCCCGGATCACGTTCTCGGCTTGTTTGAGGCCCGCATCGAGGAACCGTTGAAGCAAGCGCGGAATTTCGAAAACATCATTCCGAAGACTCATCGTTATCGGTCGGGAGTTCAGCGACGATTCGATTTTAGACGACTGTCATTATATGCTCGACCGGGGACTCGGCGGGGAGCCAAAGTTTTTTGGCGGTTGCGTCTATCACCTCCCCGATTCATCGTTAGGACCGCGAGGTTAGACGCTTTAGAATCTGCGCTGACGTGGACAAGTGATTTGGAGACCCTGGCCCGGGAGGCGACACGCGGCACAACTGGGGTAGAATGAAGCCGGCCGGGGAAAGCTCCAGGACACCCTGATGGACCTGATTGTGGAGTTGCGCAATGTTGCCAAACGTTACAGCGGGCGCACCATCATCGAAAATTTTTCACTGGGTGTGAAACGTGGAGAGTTTTTAACCTTACTCGGGCCGAGTGGCAGCGGCAAGACGACGATCTTGCGATTAATCGCCGGATTCGAGCAACCCGACGGCGGACAGATTTTCCTTGAGGGCCGGGAGGCTGCTCCTCTGCCTCCTTACCGTCGGAAGGTCAACACGGTCTTCCAACATTACGCGCTTTTTCCCCATTTGAACGTCTTCCGCAATGTCGCGTTTGGATTGGAAGAGCGGAGGTTGAGATCCGCTGAGATCCGGCGCAAGGTGCAGGCTATTCTCGAGCTGGTCGCCTTGCCCGGCACGGAGGAGCGGCTGCCAAACCAATTGAGCGGCGGCGAGAGGCAGCGCGTCGCTTTGGCCCGCGCGCTGGTGCTCGAACCCTCCGTGCTTCTCCTGGACGAACCGCTTGGCGCGGTGGATGAAAAACTTCGCAAGCAGATGCAGATCGAGCTTAAACGCCTGCGCCAGCGGTTGGGCATCACGTTCATCTTTGTGACCCACGATCAGGAAGAGGCTCTCGTGATGTCGGACCGCGTGGTGGTTCTTCAGGCCGGGCAGCTCGAGCAAATCGGAACGAGCGAAGAGATTTACGAACGTCCGCGAACAAAGTTTGTCGCGGAATTCATGGGCTTTGAGAACTTTCTGGAGGCCGTTCCGTTGGGGCAAGAAGGCGGGATGTGCCGCTTCAAGGCCGCCACGGGAGAAGTTCTCTGGGCTCCGAGCGCAACGGAAAGCGGACCGGCATCGCCACAAGTTCTTTCCGTGCGGCCGGAACGCCTCCAAATCTCCACGGGTCCTCCGGCTGAGGAGGCACGAAACCTCATTCGTGGCGTCATCGTCGAAAGTTTTTACGAGGGAAGAACCCGCCGCTCTGTAGTGGAAACAGGCAGCGGCGTGCGGCTGGTGGTACGTGAGCCTAACGCCAACAACCGAGATAGCGCGGCGGACCGCGCGCCAGGCGTGAGGGTATGGGTGTTCTGGGAGCCCGTGTGGACCCGGGTGTATGGAAACTCCTCTTCTCATGCCTCTCCGGTACCCCTTATTCGCTCCGATTTTGTTGTTGGTTGAAACGCCCGAAGAAGCTATCATACAAATATCCCAGTTATTCCCCGCACGAGTGAAGCGTGGTTTTTGCGGAGAGATGTAAATGGACCGAAAATACCGGCAAAGAGGCTATATGGACTCTGGCCGCACCGAACGCGAGAGCCGCCCGGCAAAGAAGCCGGAGATTTTCGGACCCAAGACTCCCGCCATGCCTGGACGACGGACGGTCTGGCGCTGCGCCTCCTGCGCTGCCGTTTTGCCGGAAGGCATTGATCCGCAAGGTAAATGTCCCCACTGCGGAGCGGAACTCCATAGTTGCAAACAATGCGCTTTCTTCGATACTTCGAGCCGCTTCGAATGCACACGACCAATTACCGCCCGCATTCCGCGCAAAGAGGCGCGGAATGAGTGCTCCTTCTTTGCGCCACGGCTGACCCTTGAGCGAGAGACATCCTCCTCCAAGCCCATGGACGCCCGCGCGGCCTTTGAAAACCTGTTCAAGAAATGAGTCAAGACGCTCTCTCCGAGTTGCCGCTGGGATTCGCTGGCGGATGCTATCGTAGAGCGTTCGCCCAAGGCTGCGCCGAGCCAACGGCTTCGTGATCTAGGCGGGGACCAATCGGCCGGTGGCGCATTCCCAAACCATCTTCTTACCCGCTTGGAAGGCCAGGTTGCCAATTCAGGACGCGCGCGCCGCCTCAAAGCCGACCTCAACCGGGGCGTTGGGAGTCTTTCGGGTTCGCACGCACTCAAGAAAGTTCTGAATGTGGTTGATGGTTCGGCCCTGAAGGGACTCCGCTCCAAAACCGAGGGGGTGAACCTGCCATGGACGGCCACAAAAATATCGCCAGGACACGGCTAAGGAAGATGTAAACTGAGTCACTCCGCTTTGGAACGGTGAGAAATGTTTCTGGGAAATGTCGCTGTGGCGCTGGCAGGAAAGAAACCGGCGCGAAAACCGTCGCTCGGGACGCTGCTGATAGCCGCGGAGTTGCCAAGTCTTATATGGCCCATCTTTCTCGCCCTCGGCCTTGAGCGAGTTTATATTGTGCCGGGCTACACAGCCGTTTCGCCGCTTGACTTCGTATCTTACCCGCTTTCGCACAGCTTATTGGCTGTTGTCGGCTGGGCCTCGTTGATGGGAGGCGTTTACTATCTGCTAAAAAGAGATGGGCAAGGGGCGTATTGGATATGGGTTTGCGTTTTGAGTCACTGGATTTTGGACGCCGTCTCTCACCGGCCGGACTTGCCACTTTATCCGGGCGGTCATCTGGAAGTGGGCTTGGGGTTGTGGAACTCTCGCCCGGCGACCATTTTGGTGGAAGGCGCAATGCTGGTCGCGGGGATTTACCTTTATCTGAAAGCCACGCGGGCGTTGGACCTGGCTGGCGACCTGGCCTTCTGGCTGCTCATCGCCCT
>JAJYNF010000257.1 GCA_021786455.1 Acidobacteriota bacterium | reverse complement strand
GTGAAGGCTTCCTTGAGCTCGCGCGGCAAGCGCATCAAATTTTTAGAATTACCAGTGATCATAATGGGTCCCATTCAAGGCCGTGCCTTGGCTTTCGGAATAAACGTCAAAAACGTCGTGGCCACACCAGCTTTGCGAATTCGGGCTGTCTTGCATGCAACGCAGTCCCCAGTCTCGATGGCCGGTCATCGGATCGCGTGGGATGCGGCGCAGAAACTTGTACCGCACATCAGTCCCTTTGATTTTCACGCCGTTGACCAGCGCCTGAAGCGAAGGGGGATAGCCAAACCCTTCCAGGCTCGGCGGAATCAGCCCTTGGTCGGAGAAATCCTTGTAGCGGTCAATGGCGTTACGCATCTCCCGCAGGTCGCGGCGCAATTCGACTTCTTTCTGCTCCTTGACCTCGGTTCGAGCCACGGGCAAGGCCATCGTGGTCAGCAGGAGAATGATTGCAATGGCCGTGATCAGCTCAACCAGCGTAAAACCGGCCGCGTCATGGTTTTGCATTCGCTGTCGTCCCCGCAAAGTGGTCATTGGGTCTCCTGGGGAAAACCAGCCCCGGGGGCCAAGGACGTCGGTGATGAAGGGAGAGGAGAACTGACGCCGGTTGCAGAGGAAGGCGCGCTGGAGGCTTCTACGGGGGGCGAGGGTAACCGAATCACGTGGGGTGTCAGCATGACGAGGACTTCGGTATTCACCTTTTCCCGACTGTTTTGGGCGAAAAGATACTTGAGACCGGGAATATGGCCGAGCCCCGGCAAGCCGGTCGTTTCAGTCGTCGTCGTCCTTTCAATGAGCCCCCCGAGCAGGCTGACCTCGCCTTCCTTAAGCCGTATGTCCTGGTGAATCTGCCGCTGACCGAAACTGGGCTCTTCAATGCCGCCAATGTTAAAGTTTTGGGCTAACGAAGAGATGTCAATCTTCGTCTTCAGGTCGATTTCGCCGTCGGTCATCAGATGGGGCGTAATGGTTAGCTTGACTCCTACGTCCTTGTAAGTGAATTGGGTGCTGGCCAACAGCCCGAAGCTCGGGGTCGCCGCCCCCGACGTTGCAGCGCCGGTGATGCTGCCGCCGAAGGAGGGCAAAAAGCTGCCGGTTGCAATCGGAATACTGCTGCCAATCATTAAAGTAGCCGTTGCGCCATCGGTAACTCGAACCTCCGGGCTATCGAGAATCCGCGTGTGCGAATCGTCCATTAGCGCGGTCGCCACGGCGCCGGGCACAGCGATGCTAAAGTTCTTAGTGTTGAGCGAATTACCAAGCCGATTGAGCGGCACGCCCGTGATCCCATTGACGGTGACTCCGCTTGTTGGAGTAAAGCCGAGAACCGCCTGCGTGCCGGACGCGAAGCCGGCAGAGGCCGGAAAACTCAGCGCTTGTGTCGTGTTCAAGCCAAGATCGCGGATCCGGTCTGCGTCGGCCTCGAGCACATCGACATCAACCAGGATCTCAGCCTTGCCCCGGTCCAGATCGTCAATCAATCGTTCCGCCTCGGCGACTCGCCGTGGAGTGTCCCGGATGATGATGGCGTTCGCCAGCGGATTGTCAATAACCCGTTGAATGTTCAGAAGCTGCTTCAGCGCCGTGGTGATGGCCGTCCGGTCGGCTGGCTGCATGGGATTCGTTAAATAAATGGCCTTGGTGATATTGGTTTCATATTCCCGACGGTTCGCCGGATTGTCCGGGACGACGAGGATGGTATTTGGCGTCATGACGCGCCAGAAGGTGTGCGTCTCAAGAGCAAGGATGTGCAGCGCGTCTCCTACTTTGACGTCGGTCAAATCCAGCGACACCGGGCGCGGCTGAAAATCGGAGGTGAATGCAACATTCAGATTGGCCAGTTTGGCGAGGCTTTCATAGACTCGCTCGCTATCGCCGCTAATCCTCAGGCGAGCAATGGGCGTCTGTGGCAAAGGTTCCAGCTCAACGACTTGACGTTGGCCGACGGCTTCGCTTGCTTGAATGGCTTTTTGGAGCGCCAGATTTCTTTTCTCCTTCGCCGCCGACTGCAGAGTGAGAAGCCGAGTGAGATACTGCGCCGCGGCTTGGTTGGAGGGGTCAATGCTGTGAGCCTTCTGGAATTCGCCGATAGCCTGTTTCGTCCGACCCTCTTTCAGGTCACGTTTGCCCTGTTCGACATGAAAGATGCCTGCCTGGGTTCTTGCGTACTGCTCGTGGAGACGATATTGAGCGTTTTCCGGGCGCGACCTGACCGCCTGATCAAAATCAACCACAGCGGTATCCCACTCCTTACGCTCCTCGGCTTTCTGACCCTGTTGGAAAAAACTGTTCCCCGGGGTACATGCCAGGCACGCTGCGAACCCCAACACTCCCACGATCCAACGGACCGCGCGACTCTTCATTTCCTCGATTCCTCCGCCCGCGGCGATTCCCCTTGAAGAACATTATCCCCATACCAAGAAGCAAAGGCAAGTGGTAGAGTTGCCTTGCGGCGCGGCCGAGCTACCTTGCATGGAGCGGCGGCGAACCGACATCAGCTAGGTGACCGCTGCGACATCGTCGCGGCGCGAAGCGCGCGATATTTTTGACCGAGACCCTATGGCGAACGTCTGCGCCGCAGGCCGCCGCGGCGGCATCTATAAATCGTGACCTTCTATCGTTGGCCATGGCTCCTCGGGCTTGCCACCTTGGCCGCCGGCGCGACTGTGTGCTCCGGCGCTCGCCCTCCGATTCTACGGCCCTCCTTTGGCCTGACCGGAACGGCTAAAGATGTGAGCGGGTTGCCCATCAGCCGGGCCACCTGCACGCTCACGGGCCCAGGGTTAATCCAAGGTCTTACGGTTCGCACGGATGCTCAGGGAAGGTTTTCTTATACGGGCTTAGTCCCAGGATCATTTAACCTAACCTGCGCGGCCTTCCATTATCAGCCAGTTCAGAAGAAAGGCATCGCAGTCGGCGCGGAGGTCTCGCCTTCCATCGAAGTCATTTTGCCGCCCGAGATCATGCTGCGGCAGAGAGTTGAGGTTCGGGCCAAGGCGGGGCGTCTGTCTCCGCAAAGCGCGGCACGACCCTCGACGCTCAACGCCGCCTCACTTGAGAGTCTGCCGTTGGTGCAAGAGAAGTTCACAGCGGCTCTGCCGCTTGTGCCGGGCGTCGTGCGGACCCCGGATGGTCGCCTTAGCATCAAAGGGTCGCTCGAAAACCAGGGCATGTTGCTGGTGGACTCGG
Organism: Acidobacteriota bacterium; assembly: GCA_021786455.1. Classification (GTDB taxonomy): domain Bacteria; phylum Acidobacteriota; class Terriglobia; order UBA7540; family UBA7540; genus JAKCCV01. Next base: position 10,700 of record JAJYNF010000257.1, on the reverse strand, counting down.
CGGAAACCGTGGATCCGGTTACCGGCAGCTTTTCGATTGAGGTTCCTATTGATGCTATAGAATCCTTGCAGGTGTATAAAACGGCTTACCTGGCTCAGTATGGGCGCTTCTCCGGAGGTTTGGCTACGATCCATACCAAGGCGCCACCGGATCACTGGACTTACCAACTGAATGACTTTCTGCCGACCCCACGAATCGAGGCTGGTCACATTGCCGGCATCGCGGATGACCGACCGCGTTTGAGCTTTGGCGGCCCGCTGATTCCTGGCAAACTCGATTTTGGCGAATACCTCGTTTACATTTACGGCCGTGACCCGGTGCGCGGACTTCCCTATCCGCACAACGAAATCAAGACGGAGGGGCTGACCTCGCTGACGGATTTCCAATACGTTGTGTCGGATCGCCATCTGCTCAGTGGCAACGTAATGGTCTTCCCGCTCCGGCGCGAGTTTGCCGATATCAATTCCCTGATTCCCCAATCCGCCTCTTCCAACTACGGCCAGCGCGGTGAATCCGTCGCGCTCACGGACCGATACCTCCGCGCCAACGGAAGCATTCTGACAACCGTGATGAAGGAAACCCTTTTTTCGAGCTACGCTTACGGGCAGGGTCAGCAAGACATGCTCGTGACGCCAGAAGGCTGGGGCGGGAATTTTTTCAACACCTGGAGACGGTCGAGCGATCAGCAAGAAATTCACCAGACCTATGAAATCCCCCGTTGGGTGGGCTGGGGAAATCACGCTTTTACCTTTGGTGCTGACTTCATCCATCGAGCTTACACCGGCGTCAGTATTTCGAGGCCGGTCCTTATTCGGCGCCAGGACGGGACGCTCGCCGAGCAAATTGACTTTAGTGGGCCGGCGGCGCTCAACGCCGAAGATACCGAGGTGGCTGGGTTTGCGGAAGATCATTGGACGCTGGCCAACCGTTGGGCCCTCGATGCGGGTTTGCGATATTCAGGTCAGACGATCGGAGAACCGGCGGCTTTTTCTCCGCGGTTGGGCGTGGTTTATGCGCCAGGTTCCCGAGGGCGGACCGTGCTGCGCGGAGGCTTCGGAGTCTTCTACGATCGCGTTCCGCTGTTGGCTGGAGACTTTACCGGAAACCCCCGCCGTAGCGTGACCTACTTCAGTTCAAACGGCATGCCTCTGGGACCGCCGATCCCTTTCCAGAATTATTACGAGAAGATCGGCGAAGACGGGGTTGTCGTTCCTTCCGGTCATCACTTGGCCAGCACCCCGTACAATCTGACCTGGAGCGGCGAGCTGGACCAGGAAATCACTCCGAATCTTCTTCTTCGCATCAGCTACTTGATCAGTCGCACCGACAATGAGTTTGTTATCAGCCCGCGGCAAACCAGCCCCACCAAAGGTCTGCTTTTGCTCAGCAACACCGGCCGCTCGCGTTACCACGAGGTTGACGGTACGCTTCATTACCGGCCGGGCCGCAACGCGGATTTGAACGTCTCCTACGTATATAGCCGCGCGCGCGGCGACCTCAATACCTTGTCGGAAATCTATGTGCCGTTCGAGCAACCAGTCATTCGTCCTGACTTTTTTGCTAATCTACCCTCAGACATCCCTCAACGAGTCGTGACCTGGGGTCGGTTTCAGCTCCCTTGGCGAACGGTGGTCAGCCCGTTATTTGACGTGCACTCGGGTTTCCCATTCTCGGTCTTCGACGCACGGCAAAACTATGTGGGATCACCGGACCATTTGCACTTCCCGACCTTCCTTTCTCTCGATATGAAAATGATGAAGGAATTTAGATTCCCACTGGTTCCTTGGCTTAAGAACCACACCCTGCGCGGCGGCCTCGAGGTTTTCAATGTGACCAACCATCAAAATCCCCGCGATGTTTTTTCGAATGTTACCTCGCCATACTACGGCCATTTTGTCGGTTTCCAGCACCGGACTTACGACCTATCCGTGGACATCGTTTACTAAGGGCTGACGGCAACGGCTTTCCGGAACCACCCGGCGCGCGTGCTTCTTCACTACCTTCGTTCCGGCGAAAAGAGATGGTTGTACAATGGGACATCATGAGGGTTGCTCTCCGATGGATTGCCGCGTTGGTGGGAGTCACAGCCGCAGTTACCTTGGCCTTTGCCTTTTTTCAGGCAAGATCGGAGAAGCGAGCTCTACGGAACGAGGTAGAAGGTCGAGCTCAGGCGCTGGGCGACACGCTTCAGGACCGGGTGGAAGCGGTGCGGAGCGACAGCGATTCGACCTCCCTTGAAAGCTATCTGGTTCGGGTCGAGAATCGCGACAGCCTTTACGGCATCGCCATCTACAACGACCTTGGAACCCAACTCGCCGCCACGCCGAGCCTCTCGAACGCCCTCACCCGGCTTCCCTCGGTGGTCACTCGCGCCATTTCGGAAAACGGCGGACGGGGCGGGTTCGTTCATTTTGGCCCGATGCTTTTGTACCTTTACGCCTTGCCCCTTCATCATGGTCCCTCCGTCACCGGGGCAGTGGGCATGTTTTATGATGCGAGCTACATTAGCGCGGAAATCGCGCGGCTGTGGCGGACCACCTTTTGGACGCTTCTCATTGAGATATTCTTCATTGTCTCGATCACTTTTTCGATCATTCACTGGACATTCGCCGGCCGCGTCAGCCGAATGGCGCTTTGGATGAAGCAATGGCAGCGCGGCGTTACTCATGGCGGCCCACCCCTGCCCGACGACGAGCTTTTCAAGCCGCTTGCCGACGAAGTTCGGCGCATGACGTCCATGCTCGCCGCCGCGCGGGCCGCGGCGGAGGAGGAAGCGCGCCTCCGAGAGTCGGCAGAATCCTTGTGGACTCCCGAGCGCCTGCGCGTTCACGTCAAGAGCAAACTCCAGGAAAAACCTCTTTTCGTCGTTTCTAATCGAGAGCCCTACATGCATGTTCGCAATGGAAAGACGGTGCAGGTCGTCGTTCCGGCCAGCGGCTTGGTCACTGCCCTGGAACCTGTTTTGCTGGCCTGCGAAGGGACGTGGATCGCACACGGAGCGGGCGACGCCGACCGGGAAACCGTCGGGCCGGGCGACCAGCTTCGCGTTCCTCCCGATAACCCTCACTACACGCTGCGGCGCGTCTGGCTCAGCGCCGAAGAAGAAGCGGGCTACTATTACGGCTTTGCGAACGAGGGCCTGTGGCCGCTCTGCCACATTGCTCACACGCGCCCCGTCTTTCGCGCTTCCGACTGGGAAGCCTATCAGGAGGTCAACCGAAAATTTGCAAGCGCCGTCCTTGAGGAGATGCAGGGAACGGAAGAACCGGTGGTGCTGGTCCAGGACTATCACTTTGCGTTATTGCCTCGCCTGATCAAACGGGAGCGCCCCGAAACCCGCGTGGCCATTTTCTGGCATATCCCTTGGCCGAATCCTCAAGCGTTTGGCATCTGTCCGTGGCAGCGAGAGCTGTTAGATGGCTTGCTGGGAGCTGATTTGACCGGCTTCCACATCCAGGCGCACTGTAATCACTTTCTGGAAACGATTGACCAAGCTCTCGAATCTCGGATCGATTGGAACCGCTTCGTTGTCAACCGAGGGGGCCATCGCACGCAGGTCCGCCGATTCCCCATTAGCGTTGATCCGGCCGAACTAACGCCTCCCTCTGCGACCGTCAAAACTCCGCCGGTGGATCGCGTAGCCCTCCTCAAGGAGCAAGGTGTGGATGCAGTATTGCTCGGGGTCGGCGTGGATCGGGTGGATTACACCAAGGGCATCCCGGAGCGATTCCGAGGCGTGGAGCGCTTCCTGGAAAAGTACCCGGATTACCAAGACCGCTTCACCTTTCTTCAGGTGGGTGCTCCCAGCCGCGCGACCATCCCGCGTTACCATGACTTGTTGGCGGAAGTGGACGCGGAAGCCGGCCGCATTAACGCTCGCTTCGCCACTGCCCGCTGGAGACCCATCGTCTATCTTCAGAGGTTGCATACGCATGCCGAGGTTGCGCGTTACTACCGCGCCGCCAACGTCTGCATGGTCACTGCCCTTCACGACGGGATGAACTTGGTGGCCAAGGAATTTGTAGCCTCTAGAGACGACGAGCGGGGTGTGCTGATTCTGAGCCGCTTCGCCGGGGCGGCGGCGGAGCTTCGGGATGCCCTCATCGTCAACCCTTATGACACCGAACAGTTGGCGGAGACGATCCGCGCGGCCTTGGAAATGACCCCTGAAGAAGAGGCCCAGCGGATGCAAGCCATGCGGGGCGTGGTCACCGAGCACAACATTTATCGCTGGGCGGCAAATCTGATCACTGAACTGGCGGAAATCCGAGTTGAGGAACCGAGGCCCGCCAGCGTCGCCTGAAGATTCCCCATGCCGACCGCGAGCCACGCCCGCCCCCACCGACGTATCATCGCAAGGCCGCCTCCTTTGTTGAAAAATTCCGCCGGCATCCTGCGGCGAGCCCAAAGGGCGCGACACCTCATGCTCATTCTCGATTTCGACGGGACCTTAACGCCCCTTCGGCGGCAGCCGGAGCAGGTTCGACTTTCCTCATCCAGTCGAAAGCTTCTGCACCGGCTGGCGCAGCGAGCCCGCCTGTCCCTCTTCATCCTTAGTGGCCGCCCTTTGCTGGATTTGGAACGTCGGGTTCGCGCGCGCGGTGTCCGGTGTTTGGGGTTGCACGGATGGGAAGGACTGCCGGGCGGCCGAGTGGATCGTGCCTCGCGTGACGCGTTGTCTCAATTCCTGGCGGCTGTCGAGGAGCAAATCCTCCCCATCCCGGGACTGCGCCTTGAGAACAAGCAAGTAGCTTTTGCCATTCACTATCGAGGTGCCAGCCCCGTCGCTGTACGGCACGCGCGCAGGCGGTTGCTTTGCCTGCTTCACCCATACCAAAAGCTTCTCCGCCTGATGGAAGGAAAGAAAATATGGGAAGTTTTGCCTCGTGCTCTTGCAGGAAAAGGGGCTGCCGTTAGAAAATTGCGCACGAGTTTTCCGCGTGGTTCATTGGTAATTTATATGGGTGACGACACCACCGATGAAGAGGCTTTTAGCGCCTTGCCGGGAGCGGTCACGGTTCGAGTCGGAAAAGCTTGCTCGACACACGCTCGCTGGCAGGCTCGCAACCCGGCGGAGGTTTTGCGCTTCTTAAGCCTTCTGGAGGCTGAATTGGAATGAACCCAGGTGGCGAGCCCTTCCGGTTTCATACGGCTGCTTATGTTACGCGCGTTTGTCCGCTCGAAGCACATAATCTTGAGGAGCTCGGTCGGGCGATGGAGCAGTCGAGCGATGCTTCAATTTTCTATCACACGTTCCAGACGCTTCGCCGCCATCACTTTCTCACGCAAGGCTTTTCGAACGACTTCGCCCAATGGGCGCTCGCCGCTTGCAATCAATCTGAGCTCGCCGAGCGGCTAGCTTCCTTCGACATACGCGACTACGTAGCGATTGCCGACCTGCGCCGCGATTTCTGCATGACCGTGCGCGATTATTGCCAGGCGTACCCCAGCCGAGCGGGCACGCCCGCCTTTGAACCCTTTTACTTTTTGGAAGCGGTCGAAGTGGCCGTGCCATTGGGCTTACAGTCCACGAACCTTTCGGAATTCAATGTGGCCCTTGCCCGGCTGCCGCGAGCCTCGATCTATTTCCACTTCATTGCTTCTCGGTTGCGCTTACACCTTCGCACCAACGATTTTTCGCTGTGGTTGGAAAAAAGCCTCGGCCTCAAATCTCTTGCCGAACGTTGCAACCGAGTTGACATTTACACCCAGACGCTTGAGGGCGTGCAGAAAGAGTTGCTCGGCCTGATCGCGCGGGAGGCAGCATAATGGCCCCAGACCCGTCCGCCCACCGCACGATTCATCTTTCCGATTACATTCCCATCGTTGGCGAGCCGGAGATTGCCGAAATCCGGACTATGGCTTCCCGCGTTCAAGGGCAGACCGTGCAGATGGTTAACTCCACCGCCGTCGGCGGCGGCGTGGCGGAGATCCTCAACTGCATGATTCCCATGTTCCAAGACCTTGGAATCCCCGTTCGCTGGGATGTCATCACCGGCGGCAACGATTTTTTTGAGGTCACCAAAGCCTTTCATAACGCTTTGCACGGCGGGCCATACAACGGTCGGCCTGAGAACTTCGAGATCTTCCTCAGCTACAATGAACAGAATCGCCAGCGCCTGCCTTTGGATTCCAGCCTGGTTGTGATTCACGACCCGCAGCCCTTGCCCTTAATTGACGGCCGACGCAACCACGCGAGCCACTGGCTGTGGCGCTGCCACATTGACCTCTCTCGGCCCAATCCAATAGTTTGGAAATTCCTGGAGCCGTTCGTTGTTCGCTACGATGGGGCCATTTTTTCTTCGCCTTCATTCACCCATCAGCTCCCCATCCCTCAGTATCTTTCTTTCCCCTGCATTGACCCCCTTTCGGCCAAAAACCAGGACCTTGATGACGCGCAGATTCACGCTGTCCTTGAACGGTTTGGCATAGACCCGCAGCGGCCGATTCTCGCTCAAATATCCCGCTTTGACCGTCTCAAGGACCCTTTGGGAGTCGTGAAGGCTTACCGGCTCGTCCGAAACTACTTTGACTGTCAGTTGGTGCTCGCTGGTGGTGGCGCGACCGATGACCCCGAAGGCGGAGCCGTGTTGGCCGAGGTGCGGGAGGCCGCCGGCCCTGATCCCGACATTCACATTCTCGACTTGCCCCCCTGGAGCGCCATCGAAATCAACGCCCTACAGCGCGCCTCGACCGTGGTGATTCAAAAGAGCCTGCGAGAGGGCTTCGGATTGACTGTGACGGAAGCCCTCTGGAAGAAAAAACCGGTCGTTGCCTCCGCGGTGGGGGGCATTCCCCTCCAAGTCATCCATAAGCACACCGGCTTGTTGGTCCACTCGGTGGAAGGCGCCGCTTATCAGATTCGCTTTCTCTTATCTAACCCAGGCTTGGCGGCGAGGCTCGGCGAGCAGGGCCATGAGCACGTCCGCGAAAGCTTTCTGATGACCAGCAACCTCAAACGCTACCTCGCCATTCTTCTTCACCTCCTCAAATCGCATTGAGCGCACGGCGGCTCGCTGCGACAGCCGGGCAAACAATTTTGTGATCCACCCCGCAGGCCCCGCATCCTGTATGATGGGAATGAAAGGCGCTTTGCATGCCCCATTCCGCTGAACCAATTCAGCGCTCAAGTGACCGAAAGGGAATTTTCCTCATTTCAGCCCTTGCGGGCATAATTGCCGGGCTATGTTGCTTCTCGCCGGTGATTTTGGTGCTGCTTGGGCTGGCGACCATTTCAACAGCGGCTAGTTTAGGAGACATGCTTTATGGCGACTATCGCTGGTGGTTCCGAATGGGAGGGCTGATTTTCCTGACGCTGGCGCTCTTATTCTACTTTCGGCGGCGGGGAGTGTGCACGCTCAGCGAAGCTAGACGCCAGCGCAATAGGATTGTGAACGTTTCACTCCTGGTCCTCATCTTTTCCGTCGGGATATACATCTTCTGGACTTACGTTGCCGTCCAGCAATGGGGCATCATGGTCGGCTTGCCCTGGGCACAATACAACGAGAACTGGGCACTTCCAACTTCCGCCGCCGTGCTGGCCATCGGGCTTGTGCTATACATTCGGTCTTATCATCGCTCCTCCGGCTCTCATCCTCCCGAAATCTCCACGCCCGCTGAAGATTCTACCCTCGCGCGACAAGCCAGGGATTCCAGATGACTGGCTGCCATTGTGGGCTGGCGCATTCGCGATCATTTCATCGGCTTCCAGGGGATCTTGCATATTTCGCTTGAAGAAGCCCGCGAACACCGCCCTCGGACTGATTTGCGCGCGGCGGCTTTCCAAGCCGTAGGCGAAAAGGTTTCTATCCTTCGCGCGACCGCGCAATCAGCTCAAACGTAAAAGCCGTAGGCGCATGAGTTATCATGGAAGCGTGATTTCTGCGCAACTGGTCAAGATGCGAGCACTCGAAGCTGGCTTCGACCTGGCCGGAATTGCTCCTCTTCCCCCGCCTGAAAATGCGGAATTGACTCGGCAATGGCTGGAAAAAGGCTATGCCGGCGAAATGCGCTACCTACACAACCCAGTCCGCGAGGACCCGCGCCAGGCTCTTTCCTCGGCCCGCACCGCGGTCTGTGTGGGCCTTGTCTATAACACACCGGCGCCTTATTCGACGGAATGCGAACCGAAGGGAACTAAAGAGGCGGATAATAACCCCGCAGCCCGCTCTTCAGGAGAACCGGCGGGTCCCCGGGCTTGGATTTCCCGCTACGCTTGGGGCCACGACTATCATCGCTTGATGCGGGACCGCTTGGAGCGTTTTCGCCAAGCCATCCAAACCCTGGCCCCGGATATAGAGGCGCGCGTTTACGTGGATACGGGCCCGGTCAACGAACGCGCCTTGGCGCGCTTGTCCGGCATCGGTTGGATGGGGAAGAATACCTTAATCATCAATGAAGGCAAAGGATCATGGTTCTTTCTGGGCATCGTGCTGACGAATCTCGAGCTCGCCCCGGATCTGCCGGCGCCGGATCGCTGTGGCTCCTGTACGCGCTGCTTGGACGCCTGCCCGACCCACGCGCTCGCCGCCCCTTATGTGATGGACGCCTCCCGCTGCCTTGCCTACCTCACCATTGAGCTTAAGGCATCTATCCCGGAAGAGTTTCGGCGCGCTGTCGGATTGAACGTTTTCGGCTGCGATATCTGCCAGGATGTTTGCCCCTGGAATTCCCGCAGTCCTGCCGATTTTCCCGAGATGTCTTCTCGACGGCGCGTCGCAATAACTGAAATCCCAGAATTCCACCCGCTCGATATTCAGCCGCAAGGCGTAGATGAGTCGTCCATGGTGGTTCCAAGCGCATTTTCTCTCTTCAATCCTCCCATCCAAGATCTGACGTTAATCACGCCGGAGGACTTCCGCTCCGCCTTCAAAAACTCTCCCATCCGGCGCGCCAAATATCTCGGCTGGCTGCGCAACCTCTGCGTTGTCGTCGGCAACAGCCGGGACCGCCGCTTTCGCCCATGGCTCAACCGCATGCTGAGACACGGCGACCGCCTTGTTGTGGAGCATGCCGCCTGGGGCTTGCGTCAACTCGCCAATAGCAAACCCAGCGGGCAAACGGCTCCACGGTCTGCTTGAAACCTCTGCCAGGCATGCACCGGGTTGACAATGCGGGAGGGCATTTGCTACCGTGTTGTAAATAAGGAGGGGTCTGCACCGCGGGAGCTCGGGGCCCGGCGGCGGTTTCATCAGGTGGCTGATTAGGATGACCAAGAGGAATTTCACTAAACGGTTACTCGCGTTTCTGTTGGGGATGGGCGTGCTTGTTCCGGCAATCATCCGCGCACAGCAGCAACCTCCTCGGCACGACAAACAACAGATTCCCGTGCGGCAAAACACAAGCGCCGCCGCGGGGGCGCCAGCATTGCAGAATCCAATGGCTGGAGATACAACAACTGGCGCGCAGGCGTCAGGTAATGCGTCGCTCGCGCAGGGTGCCGGCTCGAGATATTCTGCTTCACCCGATTACGTAATTGGGCCGGAAGATGTACTAAACATCGGCGTCTTCAACGTCCCTGACTTGAGCCAAACGGTTCGCGTTGCCAATGACGGCACGATTCCTGTCCTGCTTCTCGGACAAATGAGGGCAGCCGGACTCACCGCCGCGCAGCTTCAGCAAAAGCTTCAGCGGCGCTACGGCCAAACTTATCTTCAACATCCGATCGTCAGCGTTTACGTCAGCCAGTTTAACGCTCAACAGGTTGCGATCATCGGGGCAGTTTCCCGCCCCGGCATGTATCCCCTGCTGGGCAACCGGACGCTGATTCAGATGCTGTCGCTCGCCGGCTTCGGCAACCAGACAACATCCTCACCCCACGGACGCACCGTGTTAATCACTCGCCCCGGTGGATTTGCAAATCTACGACTGGTGGACGGGATGAAACTCCTGGCCCCGGACAAGTTACAGATTAACCTAGGCAAACTGCTTTACTCGGGTGACAGCGGGCTAAATATCCAAATCCAACCCAAAGACATCATCAGCGTCAGCAAAGCCGTCGTCGTATATGTTACCGGCCGAGGGGTCGTGAAGCCGGGCGGCTTCGTTCTGCAGAACCAGAACAGCTTGACCGTCCTCCAGGCGCTTGCCATGGCGGAGGGACTGAGCCCCAATGCGAAGTCAAAGCATTCATTCATCATTCATACTCAGTCCGACGGTTCACATACCGAGATCTCCGTGAATATTGCCCAGATTGAGAAAGGCAAGGCGCCCGACCCTATTCTCCAGGCCAACGACATCCTCTGGGTACCCAACAGCGCGCAAAAGGCCGGATTTAGGCAGGCGGCGGAAGCGGCGGTTGGCACTCTGAGTGGCCTGTTAATTTACGGTCGGCTCTAGAGGCGTCATTCCCACGTCCCCCGGCATCTTCTTGATGGAAAGCGCGGGGCGACAGCGCAAGGCTGCCCAAGAAGTTCGCGACGGGCTTTGGGGGCTTGGCCAGAAGGAGCAGAATGCGGGACGACGAAACGAAGGATATTTTGCGGAAGGAGCCATCGCAGAGCCTGGCGCGCCTGGAGGCACCCTCCGCCCACGAGCACACGGTCCTTGACGTGGCCCCTGAAGAGTCACCCCATCTCCAGGATTATCTTCAGATCATTCTGAAACGGCGATGGACGATTTTGCTTTCCTTCGTAATCGTTTCCACCACCGTCGCGATTGCCACCTTCAAAGAAAAGCCGGTCTATAGGGGGGCTGATCTG
>JAJYNF010000118.1 GCA_021786455.1 Acidobacteriota bacterium | reverse complement strand
ATCTGAATAGCGAGCAGACCGCCGAAGTCAACCAGATTATCAAAGAAGACTTTGCAAAGGTTCAAGCCTTGATGAAGCAGACGAACCCGCAGGTCGCGGCAATCCGCAAGCAGGGACGAAACCGCATCCGGCAAATCTTAAATCCTACCCAACTCGCCAAGTTCGACGCCATGGTCGCAAGCTGGCACGCAAGAATGAAAAAACATCCAGCCCACTGACCCGGATTCTTTAGAAAGGAATATCCTCGTCCGTGATGCCGGTGTCGGCGCTGGGTTCCGGAGCGCTTTCGCTGGGGATGGGCGCGGAGGCGCTCGGGGGGGTAGCCTCTTGGCTGCGTTCGGCCTCGCCGCGAGGCCCAAGCATTTGCATGTTGCGCGCCACGATCTCGTAGGACGTTTTCTTATTGCCCGCTTGGTCTTCCCACTGCCGGCTGCGGATGCTGCCTTCGATAAAAACCAGCTTGCCTTTGGTGAGATATTCCCCGCAAATTTCAGCCAGCTTGTTCCAGGCCACGATATTGTGCCACTCGGTCTTTTTCTGCTGCTCTCCGTTGCGATCCTTGAAGCTTTCATCGGTGGCGAGGGTGAATTTTGCGACGGGAGCGCCGCTGGGGGTGTATTTGACTTCCGGATCTTTCCCTAAACGACCAATCAGGATAACTTTGTTGACCGTGCCGCTCATGAGGACCTCACTTTGGGTTACGCTGGTGGCCAGGCGCAATATAGCGCGGCGTCCGTTCGGGCCGTGCAATGGCCGCTTATGGGCAGATGCTCATCGCCGCCGCGTCGGGGGCGTGTACAGCGCTTTGAGCCTCTGCCGAGCTAAATCGGCTTGCGAGGAGTGGGGATAACGCTGAATTAACGAGCGCAACTCGCGGATAGCCGCCTGAGTTTCCCCGAGGTTGAGCAAGGCATAGGCCTTTTTGAGTTGAGCGGTGGGCAACAGCCGACCGCTCTGATAGCGGTCCAGACATTTATTGAACTCAACCACGGCTTTGGGGTAATTGCCTTCGTTGTAATACGAATCGCCGATGTAGTATTGGGCGTCCGCCGCCCGCGCGCTGTTCCCGTAATATTGCAAGTACTCCTCGAATCCCTGAATAGCCAGGCCGTACTGCCCCCCGTTATAACTGGAGAGCGCAGAGCTGAACAATGCATTGGGACCGGGCAGGGCGGCAGCGGGGGGCGCGGCCGTATCCGTCGCCGCATTCCCGGCGCCGCCGGGCGGCGACATTCCCGCGTTCGTTGGGGAGGCTTCGGAACCGCTGGCCGGCGTCAAACCGCTGTTGGTTGCCGGAGCGGCTGGAACCTGGTTGAGCGTCTGAATGATGTTTTGCGTCTTGATCAACTGGTCGCTCAGTTTGGCGAGGCGGGCGTTCGCTTCGTCCACGCTTGAGCCTAAAGCCTGCACCTGTCCGGTGAGGGTTTGCATGGAGGAACCATAATTGGCCAGGCTTTGCGCGGTCGTCCTCCGTATGCCGGTCACCTGCTGCTTGATGGTTTTGACGTCGGCTTGCGTTTGCTGAATCAGCGTCTTCAGAATCGCCGTCTGCGTGGCGAGGGTGGTTTGCAGCGTCTGGACCTCCTGCTGGAGCGTGTCCAGTTGTTGCATCATCTCAATCGTTTGCCGGCTCACAGCGAACGCCGGCGAAATCCCCCAAAAGAACCAAGCCGCCGCCAGGAGAACCGAAATCCAATGCTTTTTCAAGGCGACATCTCCCTTTCTATGTTTAACCATCGTCCCTGAGCCACAGTCTAACCTGCTGCCGCTCCAGGGTCAACCGGCACACCCGCCCGGTGACAGTCTTCATCGCCACTGCGGATCGCCTTCTCAAAATTCAATCGGGAGGGGAAGTGGCGCAGACTTGGCCCTGCATCGGCGCAAAACAGGGCGACAGCCGGAGCTTTCGCTCTCTCGGCCCCTGCCGTTCCAACTCGCTTCCGCCCGAAGAAGCCCGTGAGCCTTGCGGTGAAGGGTCGGGTCTTCGAGCGGCTGGGGCGCCTTAGTGGGTTTCAGAACCGAAGACGAAATGGTCTCGGCGATTTTCCTGCCAGCACGCCGGAGTCTGTTCAGTACAGAACGGACGATCCTTGCCGTAAGAAATGGTCGTGATCCTGGATGCCGAAACGCCCAGGTTGGCCAGGAACCGTTTTGCCGCTTCAGCGCGGCGCTCTCCAAGCCCCAGGTTGTATTCCTCCGTGCCCCGGTCGTCGCAATGGCCCTCGATGGTGAAGTTGATGCTGGGATGCGCCTCGAAAAAATGAGCGTCATGGGTCAGGGCGGCGCGGGCGTCCGGCCGGATGTTGGCCCGGTTGAAATCGAAGTAGGCGTCCTGGACGCTTTGCTCGAACAAGTCCTGCTCGGTCACGGGAGGAGTGGCCTCGGCTGCCGGAGCGGGCGGGACGCCGGCGACGGTGACGCGGGCCTCATAGGAGTTCTCGCCGCCGGGCCCCTTGAGCGTCAGCGTGTAGGTAGTGGATTGCTGCGGGCTGACCGTGGTCGAGCCTTGAGGTTGAACCTTGCCGAGGCTGGGTTCAAGCTCGAGGTCCGTCGCGTTTTCCGACGTCCAGGTCAAGGTTGCGGATTGGCCCGATTGGATGGTGCTCGGCTCAGCCGTCAGGCTGCCCGTCGGCGCAGAAGGGACAGCAGGGGGCGGCGGAGTCGCCGGTGGTGGAACAGCCTTCTTGTGACAGGACGTGGTCCCGATGACGGCGAGTCCCAGGATGGCGGCCAGAATCACGAGACGCCGTGGGTGCGATTTCATTTTGATTCCTCCCTCGATGGATGACGATAAATTTTGGAACTTACGCTGCGGAGATTCACAGCTGGCGCGGCGCGCGCTTTGAAGTTGCTTGAACCGACAGCGGATCCGATTCCTAAATCGTAGGATGCTATCACCACCCTTGACTCAAAGCAACTTAAAATAAAATCGGCTGTCCAACGCATGTGCGGCTTCGGGCTGCAGACGGATGTCTGGCCCCGCTGACCCTCGCACAATATGAAACTCAATTCGACCAGTTTGGGTTCCAATTGCCGCCCTTGAAGGTGAGTTGACGCGCGCCGTGGCCATTGGCCAGCATGGTCCAGATTTGACGGTGGCCGCCGTTGCGGGTGGAGACAAAGACAATATGGCGGCCGTCGGGCGCCCATGACGGGTGAGTGTTTCGCCCTTCGCCGTGAGTTAGCTGGATGATTTGTCCGGTCGAAATATTGATCACGTAAATATCATAAGCGCCGGTGCCCACTTCGCCCCAACTGAAGGCGATAAACAGGCCATTCGGCGACCAGGAGGGCCCGTTGGCGTCACCGCCGTAGGTAATCAGCCGTCGCAAGTTGGTGCCGTCCGACGACATGATGTAGATTTGGGGCGTGCCGCTTCGGTCCGAGACGAAAGCAATCTCTTTGCCCGTCTTGGGATTCCACACCGGAGAAATATTCACCTTGGGGGCGAAGGTTAGTTGCTTTAAATCCGCCCCATCCGCATGGCTGACGTAAATTTCCGGGTCGCCGCCCATGCTCGAACAGAAGGCGATTTTCTTTCCGTCGGGCGACCAAGCCGGAGTCGTGTTCAATCCGCGGTAGGTGGGGAAGGGCAGCCGGTGGTTGGTTAACAAGGAATAGATATAAATCTCCGGATTGCCGCTGGCGTAGCTGGTGAAGGCGAGTTTCTCGTCGTCGGGCGACCAGCGTGGAGTCGTGCACAAAGAATGGTAATTGGTGATGGGATGCTGATTGTGGCCGTCGTAATCCATCATCCAAATTTCCGGGTAGCCGGTGCGATTGCTGACGAAAGCGATCTTAGTCAGGTTGATGCCGGGAATGCCGCCGCCCAGCAGCTTGATGATGTCATTGGCGAGGTGATGGGCGATGGCGCGCGCCGAACCCTGATTCAAGTCCGCCACGTATCGCTTGGCCAGGGCGGGAGGACTTCCGGGGCTGCGCACGTCCTGCAAATAAGCCGTGACCACCATTTGGTTGTTGATAGCAGCGGTGCTTCCGAGAACGAGCATCTGCGCGCTGACGGGAGCGCTTGACCACGCATTGAAATTCACCTGTTGGGGCGTTTGGGGAGTGGTCAGCGGGTAGTAGCTCTTGCTGACCATTTCGAGAATGCCGGAAAAGGCCAGGTCGTCCCACAAGACCTTGTTAAAAGTTTGCGTCAAGCTGACCAGTTGTTGATTGGCCGACTGCGGCGGGAAGTCAGGAACGGCGATGCGCACGGCGGTTTGGCCAAGATTGATTCCGGTCTTGAACCATCCTTGGCTGTAGCCAGGGCGGGCGCTGAGCGAGACCCCGACGGAAATGAAAACGATCCAGTTAACCCAGTTTTTTTTAACTAGCATTCCTTGTCACCGTTGAAGAATTTTATGGGGCGTTCGATGGCCGCGGTAGAGGCCGGTCGGCCGGGACCCCATGGCGTGGCGTTTATTGGCGGTGGAAATCAAAGTAAAACTCCACGTGGACTTGGTTTCCCGAATACGCCTGGGGAAGCGGGGCAAGCGGATTGGAGGCCAGCACGGCGCGGAGCGCGGAGCGGTCCACCTCCGGAATGCCGCTGGACTGGACGATGCGGGTGTGGGTAATCGTTCCGTTGCGCTCGATGTCGAAGTCCACATAGACGCGGGGAGCGGTGACGATATCCGAGCTGATCGTCGAAAGCAGCCAGTTAGTGCTGATTCGGTCGCGGACCGCCTGCACGTACCATCCGAACATTTGTCCGAAGTTTCCCTCGCCAAAGGCAATCCCTCCGCTGCCCGCCGCGTTGGCCATCGGGCTATACGTCATCTGCGGCGGTCCACCCTCGCCAAACGGAACCGCGTTCGGCGGCGGCAGGAATTTCTGCTTCTGAATCCGCTTGTTGACTCCCACCAGTTTCTTTACCCGGATGGCTTGCTTGAATTTGGGGATCTTCACCACGTTCGGCGAAGCCGGCATTTTGGGCACCGGCTGGGAAAAAAAGAGGCCGGGATTTCGCGTCGCCAGCGTGTTCGGCGTCGAAACGGCAGGGGGTGGAAGGGGAATACCGGGCAAGGATGAAACCGCATTCACGCGGACGGCGCTGCCCGAGCTGATGCCGTTCCCCCACGACGGTCCGCGAAAGCCGTTCACCCAACCGTAGAGCACGGCCGCGACAGCGAGCGTGCTGTGCAACAGAATGGACCACATCAGCGGGCCGCGCAAGTTTGCGTTCCGGCTCGGGATGTCGGAAACCATCGCTGCATCCATGGCTTGTAAACGGCTGCCTCCTTCTCACGGCTCCTTTCTTAAGATGAAGGTTTCGTGTTCAAGGGCTGCGTCACGATGTTGATGTTCTTCACTTTTGCCTGTTTGAGGGCGTCAATCACTCGGGCAAAGGCTCCAAAGGCCACGGCCTCGTCGCAGCGGATGAAGACCGGCGAGTTGGGATTACCGCCCATTCGTTGCCGGACGATGGAACCCAGCCGATGGATATTGACCGGCTGATTGCCGACGTAAATGGTTTGCATTTTATCAATCGTCACGACCACCCTCTCCTCGTGCAGCACCCGAACGGTTTTGGTTTTGGGCAGAGTGACTTCAATGCCGGATTCCAGCAGCGGAGCCGTCACCATAAAAATCACCAGCAGCACCAGCATGACGTCCACAAACGGCGTCACGTTGATTTCGGCCAGCGCGGTTTGCGTGGCGCCTTTTGGCGTGGTAAATGCCATTTTGCCGCTTCCGGAGTCTTCTGGGTTGGAGCAGCGATTTGCGGCGGGGGATCTGCCGTTCGCGCGGGGAGTCGCTTCTCGATCCGGCCCCCGCCGCGGCGAGCTAAACCTCGCGCTTAGGTAAAGTACCGCTCCGTCAGGTTCATAAATTCCAGCACAAAGTCATCCAGCATGACTCCAAATTCCTTCAGCCGTTGGACAAATTGATTGTAAGCAATCAGCGCCGGAATCGCCGCGAACAAGCCGCCCGCCGTGGTAATCAGCGCTTCGGAAATTCCCGGCGCGACGCTCCGCAGGCTGGCCGTTCCCGCCAAGCCCAATCCGTGGAAGGCGTCCATAATCCCCCAGACCGTTCCGAATAGCCCGATAAACGGGGAAGCCGCCGCGGTGGTGGCCAGCCAGGAAAGTTGCTGTTCCAGTTGAGTGAGTTCGCGCGCGGCGGCGATTTGGAGCGCGCGGTGGACTGACTCGAGGCTCTTGATGACGGGCTTGCCCGGATTTGAACTGACGGTGGCTTGGCTCTCGATTTCGTGGTAACCGGCCTCAAAAACTTGCGGCAACGGGCTGCGCCTGACCAAAGCCGCGGCGCTCCGAATGTCGGAAAGCTTCTTACTCTGACGGAAAATGCGCAAAAAGCCGGCGGAATCCCGCCGCGCGCGCTTGAAGAGCCCTTGCTTTTGAATAATGATGGCCCAAGAAAAAACGGAAAGAATCAGCAGGATGACCAGGACGATTCGCGCCGCCAAACCTGTCCCGGAAAGATAATCCCAAAACGCGCTTTGAATGATCCAGAAAAGAGCCGCAAACAATTAACCTCCTTCAACCCCTCACGTTGTGAACGTAACATACACATCCCAACCCGTCAACGTTGGTGAGAAGTTGGTGACCGTTCATCAAGCCGGCTGGGCGACTGGAATCGAGGGCAACAACCAGCGGCCGGGTGGGGCAACGTTCCGGGGGGCGACCCTCGCGCGCGCAGGCTTATTTTCCCGGCCTCTGCCATAATAGCTTGAGGAAGAAAACCCATGCTTGCGCAACAGAACGACGAAGCACCTTCTTCGCCGCTGGTGTGGCTGACGCGGCTAAGCCTGGACGCGCCGCTGGTGGCGGTTCTCTGGCAGCGCCTGTTCGCCAGCAGCTTGCGCGTGCCGCTTGATGCCGCGGTGACGGCGGTGTTGGCCATGGCGGTTTGGCTCCTCTACGTTCTCGACCGGATTCTTGATGCCTGGCGCGGCGACGGCGCTGCCGTCGCCCCGCGCCATGTGTTTTACCGTCAGCATTGGGGGTTATTTCTCCTGCCGCTCTTCGTAGTGGCTGCGCTGGCAGCTTTGCTGTCATTTACGGAGCTCCAAAGGAGCGTCGTTGAGGTGGGGTTAGTTTTGCTTCTGGCCATCGGCGCGTACTTCTATTTTGTGCATTTTCATCTTGCGTCCGACACTTTGCGCGCCCCCAAAGAATTGTGCGTAGGGTTACTCTTTGCGGTAGGCACGGGCTTCCCGGTTTGGATACGGCTGGACCGCGGTGGAGAGGAAATGTTGGCGCCGTGGATAATCTTTGCGCTCTTGTGTTGGCTGAACTGCTCGGCCATCGAATTCGCGGAATGGCAACCCTCCGGCGGCTTTCGGCCGGTGGAGGATGAGTTTTACCGCAGCCCTCGAAAAGGCTCACCCCACGCCTCGACAAGGTGGATGGGCCGCCATGCCATTGCCGTGGCGCTCGGCGCGGCGCTGGTCTCTTTCGCGCTGGCCGTGGTGGCATTCCCTCGCGCCGTTTGGCCTCTTTACGCTGCCGAGGCGCTGGCAGCCTTGGCGACGGCCCTCGTTGAAGCCACCGCCAATCAAATGCCTCAAGACCTTTTCCGGGTGCTGATGGACGTGGCCTTGTTGACTCCGGCATTTTTTCTGCCTTTCGCGCGGGCGTGAGCGGCCAGGCCAGCGGCCATCCTTTACCCGACGCCTTTTCCACGGACGATTTTTGCCAGCCGACGTCCTGTTGCTGCATCGCCGCTCTCCTTATCGCAAGCCGAATGGGTTATGATTTCTGGTGCCGCCTGTGGCGCGCCATGCTTCAGGAAATACACCTTGAAAACTACGCGGTGATTGAGCGGCTTTCGATTGAGTTCAGTCAGGGCCTCAATTTGCTTTCGGGCGAAACCGGCTCGGGGAAATCCATCTTGGTGGGCGCGCTCAGCTTGGCGTTGGGCGGCCGCGCTTCGACCGACCTTCTGCGCGCCGGCAGCGATTGCGC
Source organism: Acidobacteriota bacterium (assembly GCA_021786455.1). Classification (GTDB taxonomy): domain Bacteria; phylum Acidobacteriota; class Terriglobia; order UBA7540; family UBA7540; genus JAKCCV01. Next base: position 6,073 of record JAJYNF010000118.1, on the reverse strand, counting down.
CACCGTGGCCGCAGTCTTTCAGGTTCCTGCCGGGGCTTCGCTCCGCCGCTGGCAGCAGGAGCATGGCTTTGAACGGTCCGACGGAGAAGAAATCATCCTGCGGCGCGAAATTTATTTAAGCGGAAAAAGCCGATTGTGGCTCAATGACCGTCCAGTGACCGTCGCAGCGGTTAAGGCGCTCGCGCCGTGGCTGGTTGAGGTTCACGGGCAAGGCGAGCACGCGGCGCTTTCCGACCCCCAAGCGCAGCTCAGTCTGCTCGACCGCTTCGCGCAAGCGAACGATATGCTGAGAAAAGTGGCGGAACTGCACTCCCGCCGCGGAGTGATTGAAGCGCAAATTAAAGAGCTCACGCTCGATGAACAAGAGCGCCTACGCGCGCTGGATTTGGCGGCGTTTCAGGCGCGCGAGCTGGACGAAGCGCGGCTTGAACCGGGCGAGGACGAGCGACTGGAGGAAGAAAAACGGAGACTCTCGCATCTTGAAAAAATTCGCGCTTCCGCTGCCAGCGCTTACCGCGCCCTTTACGAGGATGATCACTCGGCGACGGCTCAACTAGCCATCGCGGGCCGCGCGCTCGAAGAATTGCGCCGCTACGACGTCTCGATCGAGCCGCATCTTGCTCCGCTCCTAGAAGCGAAGACCCGGGCGGAGGAGATTGCGTTTTTCTTGCGGGACTACTTGAAGGACCTTGACGCCCAGCCGCATCGCTTGGAGGAAGTCGAGGACCGCTTGGCTCAGCTCGACCGTTTGAAACGCAAGTACGGCAAGACCCTGGAGGAAGTTTTGGCCTATCGGGAGCGAGTGAAGACGCAACGGACAGAGCTCGAAAGCTCGAGCGAACGCCGAGCGGAGTTGCAGCGGCAGTTGGACGCGATTCATGCGGAATATCGCTCTGCCGCCGAAGAGCTCTCCGCTCGCCGCGCGAGCGCCGCGCGACGGCTGGAGGAGTTAACGCGAGGCGAATTGGCCGCGCTGGGAATGGAAAAAACACGGTTCGAAGTGCGCTTCGCAGCGCAAGATCCTGGCGAGAGTGGGGCCCGCGGCGGACCTCGGGGCGCCGATTCCATTGAATTCATGCTTTCACCGAATCCCGGCGAGGAGTTGCGACCGCTCAGGGCTACCGCCTCGGGCGGCGAACTCTCCCGTTTCATGCTCGCGCTGCGGACGGTGCTGGGAGGGGCAGCCGGGCGAACGGGAAACGCTCAAGGGTCTGCGGCGCCCACGTTTATTTTCGACGAAGTGGATGCCGGCATCGGCGGCCGCGTGGCCGAGCAAGTTGGCCGCCGCTTGAAGCACCTAGCGCGGGATACCCAAGTGTTGTGCGTTACCCATCTGGCGCAAATTGCCTGCTTCGCCGATCGGCACTTTTACGTTGAAAAGGCCGTCCGCAATGGCCGCACGGTCACTTGCGCCAAAGCCCTGGAAACTGAAAAGGAGCGAGCGTTGGAACTTGCGCGGATGCTCTCCGGCAGCCAGATCACGCCTGAAGTTCTCCGCCATGCCGCCGCCATGCTGGAACATGCCGCCCAATTCACCCGCTAGAGTCGTGCGTCGAACACTTCTTTACCATGCCGTGACGTAGCACGGGCGTCTCGCCGGTATCGGGACACGGCCAGGATGGCCGTGCCACGAATGCTAAATTGCAAATCACCTTAAGACACACGCCACTAGAGTGGCGACCCGGGCGTTCGCCGCTTTCTTACACAACCGCGCCGTTTGGGTCTATACTGCTTAGCGGGAACGTTCGATGGGAGAGCCCTTCGTCCAAATTTCTTCCGCCTCCTCGACAGCTCTGACTGCCGGCGCCCGGCGGTTTTACATCGAGACTTTCGGCTGCCAGATGAACGCGCACGATTCGGAGAAAGTCGCCGGCGTGCTGTTGGCCCGCGGGTACGTTCCGGTGACGAATCCCGAAGAGGCTGACTTCATCTTTTACAACACGTGCAGCATTCGAGAGAAAGCGGCGCAAAAGGTTTTTTCTCGGCTGGGCCAGTTTCGGAAGCGCGGGGCAGGGAGTCAGATTTTCGCGGTGCTCGGCTGCGTGGCCCAGCAGGAGGGCGAGGAAATTTTTGAGCGCGCGCCGCACGTCAGCCTGGTGTGCGGGTCGGCGAGTTATCCGAGGCTGCCCGAGCTTCTCGAGCAGGTCGAGCGGGGCCGCCGCGTCACCGGTCTGTCACTTGACACCGACGAATGTTTTGAAACCGAGCTGACGCGGCGCGAAAACCGCTTTCGAGCTTATTTGACCATCATGGAAGGCTGCGACAAGCGGTGTAGTTTTTGCGTCGTCCCGATGACCCGTGGCCCGGAGCGCAGCCGTCCGAGCCAGAAGATTTTGGAAGAATGCAGGCTCCTGGCGGACCAGGGCTTTAGCGAGATTCAACTGCTGGGCCAAACCGTCAATTCTTACCGAGATCTCTCGCCGGCCCGGCGATCCTTCGCGGAATTGTTGGTGGCGGTCGGACAAATCCCGGGAATTCGCCGGGTGCGGTTTACGACTTCCCATCCACGCGACTTCACGCCGGAGATGGTCGCGGCCATAGATGCCTGCCCGGCGCTCTGCGACCACATTCACCTTCCGGTGCAGTCGGGGTCAAATGCTGTTCTTCGCCGCATGTTACGCGGCTATACGCGAGAAGAGTATCTGGAGAAAACAGATTGCATTCGCAGCGCCAGACGTTGTATCAGCATTTCAACGGACATCATCGTGGGTTTCTGTGGCGAAACGGCGGATGATTTCGAGCAAACCCTCTGGTTGCTGGAGCGGGTGGGTTACGATCAGGTTTTTTCCTTCAAATACTCTCCCCGGCCCAGGACCCCTGCAGGGGGCTGGCCGGACACTGTGCCGGAAGAGGAAAAGGGACGCCGCTTGATTATTCTTCAGGAAAGGCAGCGGCAGATTCAACTGGCGCGCAACCAAGTGTGCGTCGGGAAGGAATTTGAAGTGTTGGTTGAAGGTTTCCAACCCAAGCTGAGCCAAGCGGTGGGCCGCACGACCAGCAACCGAGTGGTCAATTTTGCTGGCCGGCCGGAATGGGTGGGATCCTATATGAACGTGCGGGTGACGGCGGTCGGGCCGAATAGCTGGGTGGGCAAGCGTGTGAAAACCTCGACGGCGGAGGCGCAGGAACTCACGGCCCAGCCGAGTCAGCAAGGGTGATTGGGTCTGGAGGAGAAAATCATGGAAGTCGAGGTCAAAATTCGCGGGCTAATGATGGACCCCGTCACCAATATGCCCATCGTTATCCTTAAAGATGTCAACGGCTCCGCTGTGCTTCCCATCTGGGTCGGCATATACGAAGCTAACGCCATTGCTTTGGAAATCGAAAAGGTGGCCACGCCCCGACCCATGACTCACGACCTGTTGAAAAACCTCTTGGTGGGGCTCAATGCGCAGGTGAGCAAGGTGGTGGTCAGCGATCTTCGGGAGGATACGTTCTACGCTCTCATATGGCTCGAGAAAGACGGCGAAGTTTTTTCCATTGACTCGCGCCCCAGCGATGCTCTAGCTTTGGCGCTGCGCGTGGACTGCCCGATCTACGTCGAGGAAGAAGTGCTCAAGAATTCCAAGGTCACCGGCGCGGCGGCCGACCAAGCCACCAGTGAAGAGCTTCGCAAGTGGCTCGAAAACTTGAACGACGAAGATACGGGCCGGTATAAGATGTAGCGGTCGCCGGTATCGCGGCTTTTAAGGTTTTCCAGGGCCCCCAATTATCTTCCCCTCGTCCGGAGCGCGGAGTGGCCACGGTCATTGCGGTTGCGAATCAGAAGGGCGGCGTCGGCAAAACGACGACGGCGATTAACCTGGCCGCCGCTTTGGCGCAGCGGAAAAAACGCACCCTGCTGATGGATCTGGATCCGCAGGCGAACTCGACACTCACTTTCTTCAACCCCGACGAGATTACTCAATCCATGTACGACGTTTTGGTGGACCACAAGGTCGCCATCAGCGAGGTCGTCAAACCGACCCGCTGGGCCAATCTTTGCGTGGTTCCGTCCAAGATCGCGCTGGCGAAACTTGAAGCGCAACTGGTCGGCCAATTCGACGGCCCGTTTCGGCTTAAAGACGCGCTCGCGCCGCTTAAGAAGGAATTCGACCTCATCGTCATTGACACTCCGCCGGCGCTCGGCATCATCACGGTCAACGCGCTGGTGGCTGCCAGCTTTCTGATCATACCCATTCAGGCGTCCTTCTACGCTCTGGAAGGGACGGACGACCTGCTGGAGACGCTCGAGCGCATTCGGGCGCGTCCTAATCCCGAACTTCAGCTCCTGGGCGTCCTGATTACGCTTTACGATAAGCGCACCAACCTGGCGCGAGATATTTATAGGCAGGTGCGGCAGGTTTTTGGCGACAAAGTTTTCAAAACGGTCATCGGCAAGAACGTCCGATTGGAAGAAAGTCCGGCTTATAAGGAAACGATTTTCAGTTTTGCTCCGGATTCTTCAGGCGCGTTGGAATACGCCAATTTGGCAAAGGAGGTTTTGCAACGTGTCAGTTAGGCGAGCGGGACTTCCCGTAGCGGTGAAGATGCGGCACAATTCGCATTACGTTGAAGAAATCATCTCCCGCAGCGGCGCGGCCATCGGGCGGATGATCGCCATCGAGGAGATTCAACCCAACGCCGACCAGCCGCGCAAGGAGCGCGGCGATTTGCGCGGTCTCATTGATTCAGTGCAGGAGAAGGGAGTGCTGGAGCCGCTGCTGGTCCGTCACCTTCCCGAGTCCGGCAAATACATGATCATCTCGGGTGAGCGACGCTATCACGCCGCCAAAGCCGCCGGGTTGGCGGAGTTGCCGTGCATCGAAAAGGACGCCGATGACAGCGAATCGCTGGAACTGGCGCTCATCGAAAACATTCAACGCAAGGACCTCACGGCGTTTGAGGAGGCGGATGGGGCGCAAGCTTTGGCCGACCGTTTCGGCCTGACGCATGAAGATATCGCGCGGAAGATCGGCAAATCCCGCTCCTCCATCAGCGAGCTGCTCAGTCTGCGGCTGATTCCCGACGAAATCAAAGCCTTGTGCATCGAAACCGACGTTCTTTCGAAATCCCAATTGCTCCAGGTGGCTCGCCAGCCGTCCGAAGCCAAAATGAGGGACGTCATCCGCCGTTTCGCCCTGGGCATGCTCAACCGCGAGCAGGCGCGCGAAGAGCGCCGCCCGGATAAGAAACCGCGGCCGGCGGTTTTTCGCTTTGTCCCCCCGGCGAAAGAATTCAAGCTGACCTTGAGGTTTCGCAAGAGCGAGGTTGACCGCGAAGAAGTGATCCGCGCCCTGCGGCGCATCATCGAATCGCTCGAAGCCGAAAATGCTTGAGTCGCTCGATTCAAGTTATACTCAACCTATGCTTTTGGGAAGAATCCGCAGTTTTTTCTCAACGGGCAGGAATCGAACGTCTGATGCCGAAAATGCTGGATGTCCTCGTGGTCGGCGGATGTCGGCAGGGGTCCTCCCTCGCGTAAAGGTCGGCGACCAGAATGTCACTGGCGGCAGTTGCTCACGTGGGAACAAAATTGATTTGGCCGGGCCGCGGGCTTAGTATTGGGAATAGGGGTAGGTTAAAGGGGACCCAAGCGATGAACGAAATCGAACAACTGGAGCGAAAAATCGAGAGCCTGCGACCGCAGGAGCTGGCCAGATTTCGCGCTTGGTTTCTTGAATTCGACGCTCGGGTCTGGGACGCCCAGATCGAGGCAGACGCCAAAGCCGGCAAACTGGACGGCCTGATCGCCCAAGCGATTGAGGATTACAAAGCCGGAAGGGCCCGCGACCTTTGAGGCACTTGGCCTCGCCGCATTTCTGGGAGTTGTACAACGCCTTGCCGGAGGAAGTCAAAGCTCTGGCCGACAAGAGTTTTGCCCTCCTCAAATTGAATCCGCGCCATCCTTCGCTGCACTTCAAACGGATCAACAAGTTTTGGTCGGCCCGCATCGGCGATCACTACCGGGTTCTGGGCGTCGAAGTGAAACAAGGAATTTACTGGATCTGGATCGGCAGTCACGCGGAGTACGACCGGACCGCCGGCTGATTACCACGAAATGATACGATAGGGAACTGGGCAGCCAGAGGTG